>JBEBIK010000068.1:0-8896 GCA_040080445.1 Pseudobdellovibrio sp. | reverse complement strand
GAACAATAGCGATAAAGCAAAATACATGAATAAATATTCAGAATTTTTTACTCCTGCTGAACATATTTTATTTAACAGCTTGAAATGAAATTAAAAAACATATGCTATTTTAACAAGTAAAACTGATAGCAGCACATTTACCAGCAATGGGAGTACCTTGACTCATTTTTTTGTCGATGATGACACTTTAGAAAGAGCTTTAACAACAAAAACTGCTCTAAACTATTTTCACGTTTTTGATGCTTTTTTGAGTTCAAATAATCAAAATTTCAATAATCTAGTTGATTCTCTTATCGTAGAATATATTCAATCAAAACAGCCGATTAAGTTTCAAAAAATAAAATATAAACGCACACTCAATATCCTTCTATCAAATCTACTCTACTGTCATCAAACTAGCGCTAAATTGTACTTGGTAATTAGTAGAACCTCGGGCTGGTACTCATCAGACAAAAGGTATAACCCTATGGGCTTGAACGCCACAGTTATATGTAATCTGGTAGATTGGCTCGAAGAAAAAAATTATATTATTCAATTTAAAGGTACTAAGTTCGGCAATAATACAAGTAGGACACGAATTAGATCTAAAAAAACTCTTATCGACGTTTATAAAAAGATGAATGTACTTAGTGCTTTGATAATTAGTCCTTTAAGAGAAGTAATTATACTTAAAGATGTGGAAAAAAAACCTCAAACTTACTCTGATAACAAAGAGACTAATAGAATGAGGGTCTGTGTTGAAAGACTGAATGCTCTTCTTAAAAAGACAAAACTTGAATTGAATAGCAGTCAGTTACCAACTCAGCATCTCCATAGAGTCTTTAATGATGGCAGCTTTAAACTAGGTGGGCGCTTTTATGGAGGTAGCTATCAAAATTTGCCTAAAACTGATAGGAAAAATCTTCTTGTCAATGGCAGTCCTGTTACTGAATTGGATTTCTCAACTATTCACCCCAACATACTGTACAGTAAAGTTAAACAAGCAATGCCTAATGATCCTTATTTGCCAATAAACTATCCCCTCAATGCACGAGATTTTCTGAAATTGTTTTTTCTTATTATTTTAAATTCAGCTAACGAAAATCAAGCCATACAGGCTGGGCTTATTTTAGCCAGTAAAAAGCATAGAGGTTTAGGCTACAATACAAAGCTAGCAATAAAAGCGGTCTTACAAGACCTTAAGATGCATAATAGGCAAATTCAAAAATACTTCTGTAAGTGCGAAGCCAAACGATTAATGTACATTGACTCAAAAATTGCTGAATCTGTTATTACTAGGTTTGTTAAACTGAAAATTCCTATTTATCCTGTACATGACTCATTTATAGTACCCGTAGCTCATGGTGCTCTATTAAAACAGGCAATGATTGCTTCTTACCAGCACGAAGTAGGTAGCACTATAAGAGTAGATAAGGTGTACTAGGTATATTACCTTACTAACTAGATCTAGCTATAACTAGCTGATTTTACATCTATTCTGATCGTCAATCTTGGCAGCTATTTAAAATGTAAAGCCCAGCTATTCCGCTGCCCTCAGAGACTTTGCTTTAATATCAAAGAGCTTTTCAAGACCTGTTATCTCGGCTTTTGCTCTTTTTATTTCGATTGAGAGTTCATCTCTTTTTTTAGAATCTAAATTGGCAGTACCGCTGAGAGGTATTTCTACACTTCCCCTGTTATTAGTATGACCACATTCTGACGCTTGCTTCAGCCATTGGCCCCTTAAAGCCTCTAGCTCAGTGTTTATCTGTGCTAACTCATCATCACCCCCATAGCCTGAATCTACCTGCTCCTGAGCCTCAATACTCCTATCTAAAACATCTAGCGCTTCAGTTGCAGTATCAACGAGATCGACATATTTATCTAAATCCTGTTTTACTAGCGGTTTAATTACTTGATTCATTTTTTCCTCATATTCTTGCTTTTTATTTTAAGCCATCTAAGAATTCGGCAAGCAGTACCTCAATAACTGAGGAGGCTGTATTGCCATTGGTTTTACATACACGCTTTAAATCTTTAACTAAGGACTCTTTTAATCTAAAAGTTACATTGATTCTGTCTTCGATCTTTTTAGATTTGTTAAGAACCTCTTCTGCTGTCATTTTCTTTTTATTCTCATTTTTAGCCATCTAGATACTTTACGGTAATTTCTACAGATTCTTAAGTCTATATTACGTTTATATTGCATATATATTGAATTATTATTGCAATGTGTTAGAATTAAGTCATAGGTCTAGTATAAGTAGCTTGCCAAAGCAGGATCACCATTATCACAGAACACTTTCTATGTTCGTAGAACTAGACAGATTGAGAGGAATAGTTTGGATACTAAAAAATCACTTGAGGCATTGGGATCTGTTCTGAATCAAGATTCTATGAAGATAGGTAAAGAATCTACGATGGTAGAATTGCCTAATGGTTTCAGCAATTTAAGTCGAAAAATAGATGTTATGAAAAATATTAGAATAAATCAGAGCTTAAAGACTTTGATGAAAGATAGAAAAATTACTTTAAAAGATTTATCAAAATCTACAGGTATCCCTATCTCCACTTTAGGATCTTATATTGCAAGTCAAAAAGCGACTTACTCAGCAGAGCATATATCTAGTTTATGTACTTATTTTGATATAAGTGCTGATTTTTTATTATTTGGTAAAAACACTGAAGTCGAAGCCCTTAATGCGATCTTAACTGAGGAGTTATTCGCAGGCTGGATAAAAGTAAAAATTGAACGTGCAATTCCGATTAAAAATAAAAAATAAGGAGTATTTATGAAATTATTATTAGTTATTTCAGCGTTAGTTATTGCTGGTTGTAGTTCATCTACAAAAAGTGAATATCAGTTAAGTCGTAAAGTTATTGACTCAAGTAAGATTAAAAGTGAATGGGTAGAAAAATCACAGCTAGCTTGGGAGGCTGAAAATAAATATTACAGCAAGGCTTCTCATACTATTCGTGGGGATCAGCAATTGAATGCCTGTTATGATTTGGCTAAATTAGATTTAAAAGAAAATTTAATTACTGAAATATCTAGCGATATAAAAGGCACAATAGATAATGCTCAGATGTCTATTTCTGAAAATGCTGAAACTATTCTCGGCAAAGCTCGTAGTGGCAAGTGGGAAGGTACAATTTATGGATTTAGAGTTACTGAGCAATATTTTGAACGCTATTTAATCGGTGGAGTTGAGCGAATTGATTGTTTCGTTCTAACTGAACTAAGCAAGCAAGACTACGACAAAACAAAACGATCAGTTGTTGATAAAATAGTACCTGAAGATCCAAGAATAAAAGAAGCTATAGCAAAAAAACAAATTAATTTCTTTGCTGAAGAGTCTCGTAAGCCGAGTAGTGGTAAAGCTCAAGACAGCGAATAGTTGACGATGTTGTATTTTACGCATTGGCACTTTGTGAAATCAGTTTGTCTTCTCTTTTGTGCTTTAAGTATATCGAATGCTGCAAAGGCAAGTGAGCCTTTGTGGCTTAAAGCAGCACCCCCACCAAATGAAAGTCATTTCTTTTTTAGTGGGATCTCCGAGCCTCAAGATAATCTACAGAAAGCTATTGAGTCAGCTAGAGCCAATGCCATTTCAAATATAATTAGAGAACTATTTGGAACGAAAATTAAAATGGATCTTAAATCCGTTGAAACTCTAAACACTTCAACAGAAGTAGTTAAAAGATATGGCGAAGAGACTCAAACAGTTCAAATTTCAGATCTGCATCAAATCGACCTAACCACTGACAAAGATGATAGAGGCAAGCAGACAGCATATATTCTATATTCTTACAGTAAGTCCTCTTATCAAGATGAAAAAATAAGACTTCAGTCTGCACCTGACAGATTCTCACCAATAACTTTAATCGAAGTTAAAGATGAACAAAAACAAATAGCTAAATTTCATGAAGCATACCCAGTAAGCGAAGAATTTTTAATCAAGCAGTTAGATTTTTTTAGAGTTAAAAAGATTTGGCTTTTAGGTTTAGATGCAGCTTATTTAACTCAGACTTTCGACAATGGAAGACGACTTTGGGCTTATGGGTTTCATGTTGAACATATCTATGAGAATTTAAAAACAGCACGTTATGGATTGCGTCTATCTATTAATTCATTAAATGCTAATTACAGACCAGACAATCCAAATGATGCAGAAGAGGGATCTGGACGTGGCTATGAAGTTGGGCTATCAGTTCCTACTTATCTATTTGCTGATGTGCAGAGCTTACAACATCAAACATTCAGCGAGTATTATATTTATCCTGAGCTAAATTATTTAAATTATGATTTTAAATTAAGATCTCGAATTGGTTATTCAAATGCATCTGAAGCCAAATATGAACTTCGACAATATTTCCTAGGTATAGGATTTGGTTTTAATATGTTTTCCGTAGATGGGTGGGGATTTAATATGGGCACTTCTTATGGCCGATATTTTGGATCACATACTTATGATGGCGCTTCTTTATCAGTAGGAGTTACTTATAATTTTTAAGAGAGATATTTTATATATCTCTCTAGGAGGATTTTTATGAAAGCATTGTTATTATCTGTTACATTGCTCTGCCCTTATATTTGTCGTGCAGATGTGGTCGATGCGTTTAATAAGTTACAAAAGTCATGGCAAGAAAGCAGTGATGTAAATGATAAATTTGGTGATTGTGAAAATTTGGCAAAAGAATATGGGCCTCACGAAATTTTAAAAAAAGTTGGTGAAAATAAATATTTAGCTGCTGTTCTTACGTGTAGCGGTAGAAACAACTGTAGTCTCGGAGATGCGCTAGTAGTCGAAACAGAAACACAATCCTTTGATGGTAAGACAGCTCTAACTACAGACTTATGGGTTAAAAGAAGTGGGAAAAGCATAAATGTAAAAGATGAAGATGGCTTTGATCATGATTATAAAATCTATAAAGAAGATAGAGATTGTGCAATAGCAGGATCAATCCATAATTATGGCAAGTATGCGATTGCTTTTGCGGCAAAAAATGGAAATCTTCAACTTTTGAAAGATCTTGAAAAAAAAGGCCAAGACATAAATATTCAAGATTCAACTGGTGTGAGCGTTTTAGATATAGCTCAAACTAAAAATAATACTGAGATAATTAATTATTTAAAATCTAAGAATGCCAGACTAGGAGCAAGTAAGCTTGTTGATCAGTTCGTAAAATCCATGACAGAAAAAGATTTTAAAACTGCAAAGATTCTTATGAAAGACCTAGAGCCAAATCTAAGATATGAAGGTTCTCCAATACTTCAAATCGCAGCTGTATACGGTGATACTGAAATAGTAAAATATTTAGTTGAAAAAAATGCGAAGATAGATGCGGTTGACGAATACAATATAACCCCATTAATTATAGCCTGCTCTGCTGGTAATACTGAAATTGTTCAATTTCTAATATCCAAAGGATCGAATATAAATCATGTTACTGATAAAAAAAAGACAGCCCTTTCGGAGGCGAAAGCACACAAACATCTAGATATTGTCAAAATACTTGTCGCTGCTGGCGCTAAAAAATAAGCTACAGGAGGCTATCGTGGCTAAAAAGAAATTCTACAAACTTGCTTGCCCATTTTGCGAATCCTCCCGACTTGGTGGGCGGTCTATCTCTGTAGATCGCTCTTCTGAAAATGCACTTGCTGGCTATATGGCATTTGGCACTATGGGTTTAATTTTTGGTGCTGCTCCAGATGAAAAGCATAAATACTTAATTTGTTTTGATTGTGCGAATGAATTCTCAAACGAGGAGGCACAGCTCTGTGAAATGTCACCAGAAGATCAGGCAAAGGCTGAGGCAGCAGAACGGGCCAAGCAAGAGCTTACCACATCGCAAGAGTGGTCTTTGAGTTTATTTTTTATTTTCTGCGCATATTTTTTCTCAAGTATATTTGCGGCATTATTAGGTATTGTTTTTTGTCCAATTATGCGATGGCTTGTACTTAAACATCCAAAGAGCAAGCTAACAAATCATCAATTGGATATGACTGCCATTTTGATTTTTCTCATTTGGATATCGGTAGCTTTTTTTAATGCTGATGGAAGCAAGAGTAAATCAAAACAAACAGCAGATTCGACTCTAAGCAATTCAATTACTGATTCTAACCAGTGAACTATATTTAAATAACGAATCCATTTAAGTGTAAATATACCTTCAGTGGATGGGTCTAATCACTAGTTAAATACTTTGATTAAAACTCAGATTCTTTGCGTGAATAAGATAGTAATTACAGATACTTAAGATGTAATTGCCTACTATCCCTTATGTAAGTTTTAGTTATACAGCCTAATAGCGACCATACAGTAGATCATTCATGGTTAACTAGTGGAAAAAATAATTTTTAAAATAAATTTCAGATCTGATATACGCTTCAAAAGGCGTATTTAGGTATTACCCCTTATTGGAGCAACGGTAGGAAAACCTCCCGTTGGGGCAATGGTAGCTCAAAAGTCACCGTGATAGGCTTCCCAAGCTCGTCATAATGTACCTTTAGAAGACCATCGCCAATTGAGACGGTCTCTTATGTCGATTTTACTGAATTTGACTAAAGGCAATTTTTCTCTATTAGATTTTGTCTTTTTATTACTGAGGGTGCGGCAAGCTACGGCTTTTTTAGTGCTTCCTTGATTTTGGCTTCTAGTCCAAACTCTAAGGCTTCTGCCATGACTTCATTCTTCTTTATAGCCCTGTCAGAGCCTCTTCCCCTCACTTTCAGCAGCTTATCAACCAAGGCATCCAAACGTGCCTTGTGGTCGCTATTAAAGCATCTAAAGCCAAACATCGGATAGTCTGAGGGATTCATCAGTTTCTTTGCCATATGCAATATATTCTACATGAACTTCAAAATATAAATCAACCAAAAATTGATAATAAATTATTATCATCTTGCTATCAAGATTAGCTAGACCTTACCGATAAGTACTATAACTAAAATATACAGGGAGGTAGTAGATGGGTAATTTAATTGTTAAAGAAGATTTAGCCGTAAATGTGAGTAGTTTAATTAGTGCATTCTTGTCAGGTAGGAAAGCCACGACCATTAATGCTTATAAGCAAGACCTTACTGATTTTGCAAATTATGTTAAAGCTACAGATATTAATGAAGCAGCTTCTCGTCTGTTCAATCTGTCACAAGGTGAAGCAAATCTACTAGTGCTACAATTTAAGAATTATCTAGTAACAGAAAAACAGTTATCCTCTGCTACTGTTAATCGAAGACTGGCTGCAATCAGATCTTTGTCTCAATTAGCCAGAACCCTTGGCATTGTTTCATGGAGTCTAGAAATTGAGAATCAAAAAAATCAAGCCTATCGTGATACTCGTGGAATAGGTATCGAAGCTGTTAATAAAATTATAAGTTATTTAAAATCAAAAAATGACCATAAATCTATTCGTGATCTTGCGATATTAAGGCTCTTATTTGACTTGGGTTTGCGTAGAAACGAGGTCTGTACTATTGATATAGAAGATATCTCAATTAGTAATTCTACTATTAATATTCTAAGCAAAGGTAAAACTCAAAAGGAGTGTTTAAATTTACCTGCATCTACTTTAGAGGCTATTCAGAATTGGATTAACATTAGAAGTAATTCTACAGATGCATTGTTTTACAGACTTGATAAAGCTAGTAGCAGCAATTTAAAAAGACTTACTGGATCAGGTCTTTATGTAATAATAACTGAATTGGGTGCAAAGCTTGGACTTCATAATTTGAGTGTACATAAGTTTAGACATTCAGCTATTACGGCTTGTTGCGAAGTAATCAAAGATCATAACCTTGGACTAGAAACCCTTGTAAAATTCTCAAGGCATTCTTCGCTGAATACGGCCTTGCTTTATATGGACCATTTAGAAAATAAGCAAAAAACTTTGTCTGATCTGGTTTCTAAGAAAGTTTGAACAGTCTCATTTTGAGACACTATTTCTTCAATTTTCCAGACGCTGTCTGGAAAATTGTTGTATCTTCTGTATCTAGCAATGTTTCAATTTGCTTAGGGGTAGGTAGCTCTTTTCTCAGCTTATCTGGTAATTTAGTCATGAGCTTATAAGTCGATATTGCAATTGGTTGTTTTGTTTCTTTTAGAGCATATTCGACAATAGTTCTTTTTTTTGATTTGCAGAGAATAATGCCGATTGAGGGGTTTTCAAAAGGTTGTTTTACAGTTTCGTTCAATGTAGTTAAATAAAATTGCATCTTGCCAGCGTATTCAGGTTTAAATTCTCCAATTTTTAACTCAATAGCGACTAAACATTGAAGCTTTCTATGAAATAATAAGATATCAATAAAAAAGTCGTCTCCATCCACAGTGAGTCTGTATTGATTGCCAACGAATGTAAATATGCCGCCCATTTCAATAAGGAATAAATTAATTTTATGAAGCAGAGCCTCTTCCAACTCTCTTTCCGAGAAGTCTTCCGAAAGTCCTAGGAAGTCGAAAACATATTCATCTTTGGTCGTATTTGTTATTAACTTGCTACTTTTGCTAGGAAGTAATTTTTTAAAGTTCGATTGCGCATTTTTGGTATGCTTAAAGGATTTAAGTTCAACTTGGTGATCTAGGATACGTACTGACCAATTAAGATCCATAGCCTTTTTAAGATAAAAATTTCTTTCTTGTGGTGTTTCACATTTAGAGATTATTAAATTTACGTGTGACCAGCTCAATTTTCCAGACAGTGTCTGAACTATTTTTGGATCTTTAAAGGTTTGATAGAAGTTGATCATTGAGTATAAATTCGTTTTAGAGAAGCCTAAAGAACCCTTAAATTCCTTTTGTAGATCTTTAACTAATAAATCAATGACCGATGAACCCCATTTTTCAGATTTAATTTTTAAATCTAAAATTTTACCAATATTCCAGTAGAGTAATATTAATTCAGAATTAACTTTTCTAAC
>JBEBIK010000431.1:0-1931 GCA_040080445.1 Pseudobdellovibrio sp. | reverse complement strand
TTATCCTTTAACGGGCCATTGTAGTGGATGGCTTTAGCTACAACCTCTTTACCAGTGCCTGATTCGCCCGTAACTAAAATATTAGTTGGAGCCTGAGAAACTCTTCTAACTAAATCAAAAATAGAGTGCATGGCCGTAGAGTTACCTATCATATTCTGAAATGAATACTCTTTAACTAATTCTTTTTTAAGAACTCTAACTTCTGTTTCTAAATTTTTTGATCTTAAAGCATTAGCGATATTTAATCTGACTTCATCAATTTTAAATGGTTTAGTTACGTAATCGTAAGCTCCCATCTTCATCGCATCAACTGCCGTTTCAGTAGTGCCAAAGGCCGTGATCATCATAAATACGATATCAGGATAGCTTTCCTTTACATACTTCAGCAGTTCAATACCCGTTACGTTTGGCATCTGCATATCAGATATTACCATATCGAAAGATTTTTTACTTAAAATCTCTTTTGCTCGTAGGCCGTCTTCCGCAGTCGTAACTTCGTAATTTTCTTTTTTCAGCATTATTTCTAAAAATTCGCGGATTGATTCTTCATCATCTACTACTAAAATGCGTGATTTCATTGGGCCTCTCCTCTATTCACCCTTTCTCAAGGGAAATTTAATAATAAATTCAGTTCCTACATTTAAAGCCGTATTCACTTCAATCAGGGCTTTATGTGTATCTAAAATTTTATGGGTAATCGCAAGACCTAAACCCGTTCCTTTAGGTTTAGTCGTATGAAACGGTTCGAACATTTTTTTCTTGGTTTCTTCGCTCATGCCACCACCGCTATCTTTAATTGATAAAATTGCATTCTTGTCATCTGTAAATAATTTAATCTCAAGACTGGCGTGTTCGGCTGTTTTCATGGCTTGAATAGAATTAATAATTATATTTAAGAAAGCTTGTTTGAGTTTTTCACCAAAGCCAAGAATATGGGCCGGCTTTAAATCAATATTCCACTTAAATTTTTCAGACACGTCGGGATGACGACGAGTTGAAGAAATAACATCTTCTAAAATTTGCACCAAATTAATTACTGAATCTGGAGCTTTTTCAGGCTTTGCATAATCTAAAAACTCTGTGATTAGAGTATTCAAGCGGTCTATTTCTCTTAGAACAATATTCATCAACTTCTGCTGAGTGGGGTCTACAGAGTCTTGCGATAGCATTTGTATACTACCACTGATGCCTGCCAAGGGATTTCTAATCTCATGAGCAATGCCAGCGGCTAAAGTGCCTACGGCTGCAAGTTTTTCGTTCAGCTTGAGCTGATTTTCAAGAGCACGAACTTCAGTTACATCACGAATTAAATAAATATCTAAATTTTCGTTAATTTCTTCGTCGAAGTAGCGAGTTTGGTCAAAGTTAAATATTTTTTTCTCTGTAGCTTCGCTTTCAAAAGCAAAGTCTGAATTAGTAGATTTTTGACTACGACCATTATATATGGTGATCATCTCATTAAGTCTTACTTCAGATAAATTTAATTTTTCTTTTAAGTAAGAATTTTGCAATACAAAATTATTGTTATTAAGCACAGCTAAACCAAATGGTAGCTTTTCAATCAAAGTTTTAGAAAATTCTTCTTGAGATTTCCATTTCTTACGAGTTTGAGTGAGATCTGTCTGTAAATTATAAAATTCAGCTTTTAACTGTCTTGAAACTATAATGACCGACAAGTAAGACAAGTTAAAAAGAGTCAGTGATAAAATACTTTGTATAGATCCCGACTGGTGCGCCGAAAGATTGATGAGCGAAGCTCCAAGGGACGCAATAAAGCCCAGTAGTGCTAATTCAAAAAAATCGAGGTCAAAACTGGCAACAAACAAAAGAAAGAGCTGTAACACGAGAATAAAGCTCGAAAGATAAGGAAAATACTTCATAAAGAGTATCAGTATCAAAAAATCAAATAAATAAGAGAATAAGCCACTTCT
>JBEBIK010000430.1:0-1932 GCA_040080445.1 Pseudobdellovibrio sp. | reverse complement strand
AAGGTAACATGAGTGCGGTTTGTGTCTCTGGATGTTGGTCTGGATGAAAATAAGTTTTTGTAACTAGCCAAGCCATGCTCTTTGGCACTTGGTTAATTTGATTAAAATCGTAATCAGCTATCATTGAAGCAAGATATTGAACGTAAAGTTTACTTTCATAAAAAAGCATTCCTGGATGAAATAGCAGTCCGAAAATTATAACAGTGGTAATTAAAAAATATACTTTGGCAAAAGATCTATTCACAGTGAAATGATACGTCAGTTTGTAATGAAAAAAAATAAGGCACCGAGTCAGGCGCAGGCTATGTACTTTTAATATTTTCGCTGAGATACTGCTAGTCGTATGACAAAAAATAATCCACTACAAGATCTTGGTAAGCAGGATATAAGTTTTTTCGACAGAAAAAAATATTCAGCACTTTTTTTGTTGAGACACTTTTTTAAAAAATCAGAAACTTTAAAACAAGCGGACTACAATTTTAGAAAAAAATTGAGCGATAAGTTACGTCAAAAGAAGTCTAAAGGTGACACTTTTGAGATACCAAGAGTTAAAAGCAATCTTACGCCAGCTGAATTTCGCAAAAACTATGCAAAACCTGGTATTCCGGTAATTATTGAAAAGGGCTGCGCAGACTGGGCCTGTTCAGGAAAATGGACTTTTGATTTTTTAGAAAAAGAATACAGTGAAATTGAATTCAATTTGGCTTTTCATAAAGGCTTTACTCCAGCAGACGAAATACCAAGCGACGATTATCATGATAAAGTTCATGAACGAATTAAAGTAAAAGATTTAGTAGAAAGTATTAAAACTGACGGTAAAAAATACATGAGATTTTGCTCTATTATGGAAGACAGACCAGAGCTAATTGAAGACATGAACTTGGATTGGCTTCGCAAGATGCGGATATGTCTTTTAGGTTGTAGTTATCAAAGCTTTATTGGTGCTCGCAACAGAATGACACCTATTCATAATGGAATGACGGCTTTCTTTTTTATTCTACCTTGTGGTCAAAAAAAATGGACGCTTTTTTCAACGAGCTATAAGCCGTTGTTGTCTCCAGAAGTAACACAGTTTGGTCATAACTTTACAGAAGTTAAAATCAACGACCCTGATTTAAATAAATACCCTGGTATGGATTTGATCGATAGATATGTAGGCGTGATGAACGAAGGCGACATTTTGTATTGCCCAGCTTGGATGTGGCATGAGGTCGAAAATTTTACCGATACTTGGGGTGTAAGTTATAGATTTCCATATATGTGGCAGGCCATAACTCAAAGCTTTGCATTTACCTTTAAAAGAATTTTATTAACGGACCCGCCTTTTTGGAAAGTATTTTATTATTCGTTCTTTGACGCAAATATATCTAAACGCGATAAATATTTACTAACACCTAAAGTGTTTAACGATTAGAAGAATTAATTGTTAAAACTTAGTATCATCATACCTGTTTATAACGAAGTTAGAAGTTTAGAACTGATAGTCGACAAAATTATGAGTGTACCACTCACAATTTCGTATGAAGTTATTTTAGTTGATTCTGGAAGCTTCGATGGCAGCACAGAATTAATTAAAAAGATTTGTGAAAAAAATAAATTTAAATCTTTATTTTTGTCTAAAAACTTAGGTAAAGGATTTTGCATTCGCCAAGCCTTAAAAAAAGCAGATGGCGATATTGTTTTAATTCAAGATGCAGATTTAGAATACGATCCAAATGATTACATTAAATTGCTTGAGCCATTGCTAAAGCGCGAAGTACTTTTTGTAATGGGAAGCCGTCACTTAAAAGCCAATACATGGCGTATACGAACAACAAAACGTAAAAGTCTTTACATGGAAATTATTAATTATGGCTCAGAGTTTTTGACCAAGCTTTTTTGTTTTCTATATCGTGTTAAACTAACAGATACTCAAACTATGTATAAAGTTTT
>JBEBIK010000429.1:0-1936 GCA_040080445.1 Pseudobdellovibrio sp. | reverse complement strand
AAATAATCCGAAAAATTAATATGCGGAGGTCTAACAACCAACCCACGCTTTTGCGCATCTTTAACGTATTTAACAACTTTATCGGTATCACCTAACTCGGTTGATAGAAGGGCTGCAAAAAATTCAGCTGGGTAATAATGTTTAACCCAAGCGGTTTGCGCAGTAATTACAGAGTAGGCGGCGGCATGTGACTTATTAAATCCGTAATCGGCAAACTTGTACATGAGCTCAAAGAGTTCTTCTGATTTTTTTTGATCATGGCCGCGCTCAGTGGCACCTTTAATAAAGCGCACACGATGCTGTTCCATTTCTTCTTTGATTTTTTTACCCATAGCACGACGTAGCATATCGGCTTCGCCAAGAGAGTAGCCTGAAATTAAAGAAGCAATACCCATAACTTGCTCTTGATAAACCATTACTCCGTAAGTCTCACCTAATACTTTTTCAGTCTCAGGCAGTAAATACTCAACTGGGCTTTCGCCATTTTTACGTTTAGTAAAATCAGGAATATTGGCCATAGGGCCCGGGCGGTATAAAGACGTAATCGCGTAAATGTCGGCAAACACCGAAGGCTTAATTTTACGTGTGGCATCGGTAATGCCCTCACCCTCAAACTGAAAAACACCTGCCGTATCGCCACGAGAAAGTAATTCGTAAATTTTAGAATCATTAATATCGATATCGCGCTCAGTAATAGCAATACCACGATTTTTTTTAACAATTTTTAAAGCCTGATTAATATGAGTGAGAGTTTTTAAACCTAAGAAGTCGAATTTAATTAAACCAATTTTTTCTGCGTACTTCATGTCGTACTGAACGACGTTTTCGTCGTCAGAACCTTTGTACATTGGAGCATGCAATCTTAAATCACCATCGGCAATAATAACACCCGCCGCATGAATACCGGCGTGTCTTACCATACCTTCTACTTTTAAAGCTAAACCAATCAAAGTATCAACCGTTGGGTTAACTTCCATCATTTCGCGAATTCGTGGCTCAGTTTCTAAAGCTTCACTTAAGGTAATACCTAATTTATCAGGAATTAATTTTGATACAGCATCCACTTCCGGAAAAGTTAAACCTAAAACACGACCCACATCTTTAATGGCGGCACGAGTTTGTAATTTACCATAAGTAATAATTTGCGAAACCGATTGAGGTCCATACTTTTGAGTTACATATTGAATCACTTCTTGACGGCGGTCTTGGCAAAAATCGATATCAAAATCGGGCATCGAAATACGTTCAGGATTTAAAAAACGCTCAAAGAGTAAAGAATAGGTGATAGGGTCTAAATCTGTAATACGAAGACTGTAAGCAACTAAAGAACCCGCTCCCGAACCACGACCTGGGCCCACAGGAATATCACTATTTTTAGCCCAATTGATGAAGTCTTGTACGATTAAAAAATAACCGTTAAAACCCATGCGATCAATAACACCTAATTCAAAGCTAAGTCTGTCAAAGTACTCTTGTTTACGATCCTCTGGAGTTTTGTCTTCAGAAAACCTGCGCTCAAGACCAATCTTTGAACGATACTGAATCTCTTCAAAAACCGTACGTCCATCTTCCGTGGGAAAGCTTGGTAAGTGGTAAATGGCCTTACCTTTGTCATCTTTAAGTTTAAATTTAACATCGCATCTAGAGGTAATTTCTAGAGTATTAGCAATAGCTTCGGGCGTATCTTTAAACAGAGTTTGCATCTTATCAGCATTTTTAAAATAAAACTCAGAACTGCCTAATTGAAAACGAGACTCGTCAGATAAAGTTTTATTGCTACCAATACAAACTAAAACTTCTTGTGCAATCTGTTCATCACCGCTGATGTAATGCACATCATTAGTGGCCACCACCTGAACTTTAGTAATTTTTGAAGCTTCTAATAAAAATTTATTAATCGCTTCCCATTCGGGTTTGGTTTTACACATTTCAAGAT
>JBEBIK010000067.1:0-8919 GCA_040080445.1 Pseudobdellovibrio sp. | reverse complement strand
TTTCGATCTCACGTTTTAAAGAAGTCACTTCCATGTCATTCCATGCTTTTTTAGCAATTTCTGTTGCCGCTGTATTAGCTGGCATAGCCATCGAATTTTCTAAATTATCATTATCGATATCAGCGTATCTTTTTTCGGTCATTTTATAAGGAATTGCAGTCGTGGCAATTTTAGGAGCTGGCTTAGCATTTTGATTCATTTTTGCCACTTGAGACTCAATAGACTTACGCATAACTTCTTTTTGATCTCTGGCTGAAATTTTTTGAAATTTTTCTTTTTGCTCAGTCATCATCTTAGATTCGGTAAACTTCTTTTTCTGTAAAGTGGATTCTGAATAGGCTGCAGTCACTTCAATACTTCTTTCGCCACCAAGACCAAAACCTTTGGTAATTTCTTTAGCAGAAAGAATAATGGCGTCAGGCCCCAACTGAGTTTTAATCATCTCAAGAGCTTCTTTCATACTTCTGGCTTCAAACTTCTTAACTTGCATACTTGACCTCTTTACCTATTCTTTAATTCAAACTTACGTTAGCTACCGACTGAACTTTAACATCAGCCGAAATTTCATTATGCGAGAGCACTATTAACTGCGGAATAAAACGAGAAACTAATTTAGAAATGTGGCGACGTACCGTGGGACTCGTTAATAAAATAGGTTGAGATGCAATTTCAGGATGACTTTCAATTTGCATCGCAATATTAGAAATCATTTTAGAAGCCGATTGTGGGTCCATAACAAGTTGCACACCTTGTTCTGTTTGCAATAAGGCATTTGCCACGATTTCTTCTAATTTAGAATCAAATGTCATGACAGTTACTGCGCCATCTTCAGCCGTGTATTTAGCTGTAATAGAACGAGATAACTGCTTACGCACTGATTCTGTTAATAAATCTAAATCTTTGGTGCGTCCGGCTTCGTCAGCTAAAGTTTCAAAAATAGTTAATAAATCACGAATAGAAACTTGTTCGCGTAATAAATTTTGTAACACCTTAACCACACCACCCAAAGAAAGGGCTTCAGGAATAAGATCTTCAACCACTTTAGGATGAGTTTTCTTGAAGTTATCAACCAATGTTGAAGCTTCTTGGCGACCTAATAATTCATGCGCATGAGTACGAATCATTTCAGTAATATGAGTGGCCATAACCGTTGGTAAATCCACAACTGTGTAACCAGCCAACTCTGCGCGGTCACGATTTGTAGGCGAAATCCATACAGCATCAAGTCCGAAAGCAGGTTCTTTAGTTGCAATACCATCAATTTTTTCAGTAGTTTCACCTGGATCCATAGCTAAAAGGGCTTCTGGCTTTAAAATGCCGCCGCCAATTTTATTACCTTTAACTAAGAATCTGTACTCGCCCGGAGCTAACTGTAAATTATCACGAATATGAACACTCGGAACAACGATACCCAAATCTAAAGCAAATTGTTTACGAATAGATGAAATACGCTCAAGTAAATCTCCTGATTTAGAAGAATCGACTACATTGATAAGACCGTAACCAACTTCTAACTCCACCATATCAAGCGGCAACATGCTCTCCACATTTTCTTTTTTAGGAGCCGTCAATAAATCTTGTTCTTTTTTATATTCGGTTGTTACTTTTTCTTTTTTGTATTGGTCTACAATCCAAGCAAAACCAGCAAGCATTGCGCCCATAGTAATAAATGGAATTGTTGGTAATCCTGGAATTAAAGCTAAAACAACTAACACGCCACCCGTGATGTAAATTGCACGCGGGTTAACAAATAACTGACTCGTTACCTCTGTACCCATGTTTTCTCCAGAGCTACTACGAGTTACGATAATACCTGCTGCAGTTGAAATGATAAGTGCAGGAATCTGCGCTAACAGACCATCACCTATTGTTAACATCGTGTAGTTCTTAGCCGCTGTAGCTAAATCTAAATCTTTTTGCATCACACCAATGAGTAATCCACCCACGATGTTAATAACTGTAATGATAATACCTGCGATAGCATCACCACGAACAAACTTACTGGCACCATCCATGGCTCCGTAAAAATCGGCTTCCATTTCAATATCACGGCGGCGTTTTTTGGCTTCGGCTTCGTTGATCGCGCCCGCATTAAGCTCAGCATCGATCGACATTTGCTTACCTGGCATTGCATCTAAAGTGAATCTTGCTGCAACCTCAGCTACGCGTCCAGAACCTTTAGTAATTACGATAAAATTAATAACAACTAAGATCGCAAAAATAATAAAACCAATTACATAGTTATTACCTACGATAACATTAGCAAAAGCCTGAATAACGCCACCCGCAGCCTGTGGACCTTCGTGACCATGCGACAAAATTAAACGAGTGGTTGCTACGTTCAGTGCTAAGCGAAATAAAGTCGTCATTAATAATAACGACGGAAATGAAGTAAAATCTAAAGTACGAGTCACATAAATTGAAGTTAATAAAATCAATAAACTTAAAGCTAAAGAAAAAGTTAACGAAATATCTAACAAAACCGGCGGTAGAGGAATAATCATCACTCCAATAATTGCCAACACACCGAAGGCGATAAACAAATCGGTGTTCTTCGTGTACTTTTCAAATCTTTTGGTAAATTGAAAAATTTGATCCATTATAATCCTCGCTCAGCATTCACTTTTTGACTGCCTGATTTTCTTTTTTTACGACGTAATCTATAAACATATGAAAGCACTTCTGCAACTGCCACGAAAAGTTCGCGCGGAATCACTTGGCCGATTTTCATGGTTTTGAAAATGGTGCGAGCCAATGGTTTGTTTTCAATAATCGGAATATTATTATCACGGGCAATTTGTTTGATTCTTTCAGCAACTAAATCGCCGCCCTTTGCAATCAACTGTGGAGCGGGTAAACCTTCTGTGTATTTCAAAACGCAAGCAATATGCGTAGGATTAGTTACAACCACATCACCTTTAGGCACATCTAACATCATTTTACGACTGGCCACTTCACGTTGAGCTTTACGAATTCGAGCTTTGATTAAAGGGTCACCCTCTCGAGATTTATGTTCTTCTTTAACTTCTTGCTTAGTCATCATCATTTCTTTTTCAAGCTGCCATCTTTGAAAAAAATAATCGGCGGTGGCTAAAATCAGCATAAAAATACCTGTTGTTAGCAGTAATTTAAAAGCAATTGTTCCTAAGTAGGCTAACATCGCGTCTAAACCATAGCCGGACAAATAAGGAATTTTTGTAATTTCAGATTTAAGTGTGAGGTAAACAATCCAACTAATGACTAAGAGCTTAATAATTGACTTAAGAAGATCCACTAAGCCCTTCATAGAAAAAATACGACCTAAAGCTGTTAATGGGTTTAACTTGTTCAAATTGGGTTGCAAGGCATCTTCACTTTGTAAAAAACCTGTTTGCATTAATTGAGCACCAACACCCACAACTAAAGTTACAAAAAAAAGTGGAGATACTAAAATTATTAATTTGTAGCCAATATAAGATAAAGTTTCTGTAATTTTTCCTTCACGGATGGTGTACACCAGCTCCGCACCCATCGTACGATTAAATACATCAGAAATATTAAGTAAAATAAATTTTGAAGCTGCATAAAGAACACCTGCAGTCACAAGAAAGAATAATGCCGTGCTGAGTTCACGGGTCATTGCAACTTGTCCACGCTTGCGAAACTCTTCCCGCCTGCCGTCTGTTGCCTGTTCTGTTTTTTCTTCTTGATTTTCAGCCATCCTAGCTAATTATCTTTCTGCAGCTTCCATGCTGCTCAATTTTATATTGCTTTAATAAATTTAAAAAATTCACCCATCGAAAAATCTAATAAACCTGACATCTGCATAACTAAAAGTGGTAAACTAATAAACATAATAAAAAAACCGACCAATATCGTAACTGACGCTGACGTCACCATTACATTGATTTGCGGTACAACTCGACTGAGCAGAGCAATTCCCAATTGTACAATAATCATCGAAATAAGGACTGGAGCTGATATTTTAATTCCGATAATAAAAAAGCTCTGCATTTTCAAAACCACTTCAGCAAAAGAAGAATACTGTAAACTCATTAAAGCCACCGGAGACGTAACAAAACTTTCAACCACACCCATAATCATTAAGTGATGGCCGTTTAAAGCTAAAAAAACGAGAGTTGCAATAACCGAATAAAATTGCTCCATCGAGTTACTCATAGAACCAATCATTGGATTAAACATTTGAGCTTGGCCTAAACCCATTGAAATAGAAACTAATTCACCGGCCATTGTAATTGCAAAGAAGAAAAGTCTGGTCATAAAACCCAACATAAGACCTATGACCACTTCGCAGCCGGCCAAGAGCAGTAAGTCATTTTGCGATTCGCTCATTCTTACCAGAGCTGCATTTGTAGCTACCGTATTATAAACAACAATTGTAAATACGAGTGAAATTAAAATTTTCAGAGGAGCTGAAATATTTTGAGTACTGAAGATCGCAGCCGAAACTACAAACGCCGACATTCTTAAAAGAATCAGAGCAAATACTAATATTTGTACTTCATTAAGCTGCGAAAAGCTAAACATCAAGGCCCTCTTACGATTGTAGCAATGTTTTCAAACAAATTAGTTGTATAAGATGTCATCGTATCCAACATCCACGGACCAGCTAAAATTAAGATAATGGCAACAACGATCATCTTCGGAACAAACGTCAAAGTATTCTCATTAATTTGAGTCAGCGCCTGAAAAATGCTGACTATCAAACCTATGACTAAGGTGCTGAGCAAAAGAGGTGCAGATAGCATCGCTAATGTTTTTAGAGCATCCTGACCTAGATTGATTACTATATCTTCACTCATCTATAATTCCTTTATCCGAAACTTCTGACCATAGAGCCAATAAGTAACGTCCAGCCATCTACCAAAACGAACAGCATAATTTTAAACGGTAACGAAATTACAATGGGTGGTACCATCATCATACCCATGGCCATTAAGACACTCGCCGCCAAGATATCGATTATTAAAAAAGGAAGAAAAATAATAAAACCTATCATAAATGAAGTTTTAAGTTCAGATACGATAAAAGCCGGAACCAAAACGATTGTAGGAACGTCAGCACGAGTCTTTGGCTTCTCAACTTTAGCTAGTTTAACAAATAAAGCTAAATCGGCATCACGAGTTTGAGTAAACATAAATCTACGTAACGGAACAAGTGCATTTTCAAGTGCCTGATCTTGTCCTAAATTACCGCTTAGATACGGTTGCACTGCTTTTTGGTTAATTTCCGTAAAAGCTGGGCCCATAACAAAGAAAGTTAAAAACAAAGAAAGACCTACTAATAACTGATTTGGCGGCAAATTCTGTACGCCCATGGCCTGTCTTAAAAAAGAAAGTACGATTAAGATGCGAGTAAAACCCGTCATCATAATTAAAATCGCTGGAGCTAGAGTTAAAACTGTTAAAACCAAAACCATTTTAATAGCATTAACAACTTCTGTTGGATTTTGAGTCGATTTAAATCCCATGTTTAATGTAGGCAAAGTCACTTGAGCAAAAGCCCAAGAACCCAACATCAAAATAGCCATAGGAATTAAAACTTTAAATAATTTCACGAAAATCTCCGCATAGATTTTATTTTTTTGCTAACAGTGTCAGTAACACCTGCAAATGAAAACTCTTCGTCTAATTCATCTACCATAGGCTGAGCTTCAGCCGCTTTTTGATTCATCGTATCAGCAAAGTTTTTTGGCGTTTCCGCTGGAACTTCATCATCAATTAACGACAACGATTTAATCATCGAGATATTTGAATCTGTAATGCCTACTAAAATAGACTCACCTGCTACATGAATAATAGCTAAGCTTTTTTTAGGGCCTAAATAATGCTGAGTTAATACTTTAATTTGCATATTTGATTTATTAATCGTGTTCGAAGTTTTGTACTTACGAACGAAGTAATAAGTCGTTGCTAACAAAGCAATAATAATCAGTCCTGAAGCTAATGCTTTTGAAGTCGTAGATCCATTGTCGACAGTTTTTTTCTCAGCTTCGATCAAAAGGGGAATTTGATCTTCAGCTAATTTTACTTTTTCTGCGGGAGCCACAACTGGTGCAACAGGAGCAGCGGGAGCAGCAGCAACTTCAGTGGCAACCGGAGCTTCGGCTGTAATTGCAGCTGTTTGAACGGCTGTAACTTCCTCAGCGAAAGCTGCTGAAGTCGCGCTTAACACAAACAAAGCTAATACAAACTTTTTCATCATTTTAATTGCTCGATTCTTTCTGATGGCGAAATAATATCTGTTAAACGCACACCAAATTTTTCATTCACCACCACGGCTTCACCGCGAGCAATCAATTTATCGTTAACTAAAACTTCCATCGGTTCACCGGCTAGCTTAGCTAACTCGATAACTGAACCTTGAGTTAAGTTTAACAATTCACTTACCGGCATTTTAGTGCGGCCAAGCTCTACGGTTACTTTTAAAGGAATATCTAAAATTAAATTCAGATTTCTATCTTTAACACCTGATTGTTGACTAGTGCCCTCTACAGCCTCTTGCATGTCGTTGAGCTGATCTGCAATTTTATCCATTGGATCGTTTGACATCATTCCCCCTATTTCTCTATTTGTCTGGTAATCTGCATAGCTACTGTGCCGTGATGAACGCCATAGTAACCTTTAAATTTTTTAACATTTTCAACTTGCACATCTAGTTCGCCGGAAGAATCTTGGGTTAACGGAATAACATCTCCGATTTTAAGATTCATTAAGTCTTTAAGCTTGATTTCGGTCTCACCTAAATTAACTTTAATATCTACGTCTGTATCTAAAAGCTGCTCTTTAATAATAGAGGTCCAAAGTTTTTTATCGGTTTGATCCGATTCCACTTGGAAACCTGTCGATAGTTTTTGTTTAATTGGTTCAATCGTTGAATATGGAATTACAATTGAAATGGTGCCTGAAGCTTGTTCTAACTCAACGTCAAAAGTTGAAGCAATAACCACGTCAGTTGGAGGCACGATACCTACGAATTGCGGATTGATTTCAGTTCTTTGAAAAGAACAATCGATTTTTTCAATAGTTGACCATGAAATTTCAAGGTCATTAATTGCTAATTCTACTACTTTTTTGACGATCTGTAATTCAATTGGAGTAAACTCTTTACCATCTAACTTAGCGTACGGACGATCTGCACCGCCAAAAAAAGAATCGACTAATGCATATGCGAGCTTTGCTTCGATAACAAAAAGAGCCGAACCACGTAAGTTATTAAAACGTAATACGCTCATGCAAGTTGGAATTGGCAATGTATTGATAAACTCGCCAAATTTTAAAAACTCAGTAGATGTTAATGTAATAGATGCGATTTTTCTTAAAGACGCCGAAAGAGATACACGAAACGATCTCATAAATTTTTCGTAAATAACCTCTAATTGAGGTAATCGACCGCGAATAATTCGGTCCTGACTTGTTAAATCGTAAGCTATAACATTTTTATCGAGATGACCGCCGTTAATACTTTTAACACTACTATTACCCGAACCGCCACCGCCGCCCGAACCACTAGCTTGTACATCGCCATCTGTTACGGCGGCTAGTAGTGCATCAACTTCGCTCTGTGATAATATCTGATTCACGCTGAAGCCCCTTATTTACTAGTTGTAAATTAACTCAGTAAAGTAAACGTTAATAATTTTTCCCTTACTTAAAAATGAATTAATATTGTCTTTAATTTCATTTCTTAGCGCGTCTTTTCCTTCTTTAGCAGAAACCTCGTCGTAACTCTTGCTCGAAAGAATAATAATAATGAAATCGCGTATTTGCGCTTTGCGGTTTTCAATCTCTTGAATAACCTCTTGGCCTTTAACTTCTAATTCCATATTTACTTTTAATACTTTACGGCCCTTAGAGCCCGCTAAATTCACAATGAAAGTTTCTAATGGAATTACTTTACCAACTTCTTCTGGCTTACCTTGCTCTTCTGATTGAGTTTGCTGTTCGCCCTCGATCACTTTATCAATTCCTGGCTTAGATTCGTCGATTTTGCGACCTTTCCAGACCATAAAACCTACAAGTGCTACGACCAACATATTAACGACGACTAAGCCGATTAATAAAAAAGGTTTTGAACCCGAAGCTGATGAGCTAGGGGCAGTGGCTGTTGTTTCCGTCGATGTTGCTTTTTCCTCAGCCAATTTATCCTCCTTGATAACGAGCTAATAATGCTGACACTTCAATTCTTCTTAGAACAAAGCAACAGCAGTGCCATATGCACCTTAGTCGGGAGATATAATTATTTGGGTCTCTATGTCAAAAAAATGAACTCTGGCGGAAAGGTCTAGGAAATTTTTGGTTGTAAAGTTGACTAGTCCTGTTAACTTTTTGTCGGCATATGGACTAGACTTTAGTCTTTAGCCAACTTATCTTGAACCTCGTGAACACTGATAACTTGGCGTTAAATCAACTCATAAAAAGCAACTGGCCCATAACCACAGAATTGATTTTTTATCGCAATGTTGCCAATGATATTTATTTTTCAAAAATTAATGATTTAGAAGTTGTTGTACGACTTACTCCTAGCTCTCAGCGTAGCGTTTCTGAGATTAAATCAGAGCTTAATTGGATCAACTACCTAAAGAAAAATTCAGTTAATGTTTGCGAAACAGTTTTGTCATCTCAACAAAATGAAATTGAGAGTATTAATTTTTTAAATCAAATATATCACGTGGTTATATTTAAAAAAGTTAACGGAGCTAGGCTTGCCGATCGCAGCCTTAACCTAGAAGTTGTAAAAAATTGGGCCCACAGCATGGCCCAAATGCACAACTTAAGTGAAACTTACTCACCCCTAGCTGACTCACCTAAAAGAAAATTTTGGCACAAAGACTCAGCTTTTTTAAAATCGCTTGAAGCTCATGACAAATCGACCGAAGAAATTAAAATCGAAACTCTTAAAATCTGTCTCTTATACACA
>JBEBIK010000066.1:0-8930 GCA_040080445.1 Pseudobdellovibrio sp. | reverse complement strand
CCCAACTGCGCTATTTCGGACGCACTTGATTCGGGCGAATTAGAATCTGACAGATGGCAGAACTTTAATAAACTGCAAAGAGAAATCGCTTTCGAAAAACGTAAAGTGGATAAGTCGCTGGCCTCTGCTCAAAAGAAAGAATGGGCTAAAAGAAGTCAGGGTATTCGCCAAGTGCTGAAGGCTAAGAATATGAAGTAAGTTGCTGATAAAAGTGTCACTATTTGAAAATGATTATTGTATTAGCTGAGCACAAGTTATACAAAATCCTTATGCGAATAAGTTATATATTATGTGCATTTTTCATAGGTTCAGTTGCAGCAGGCAGAACGCTTACATGGAATGAAGCTATAAACTTAGCCCAGCAAAATAGTTTAGAATATCAAACGGCATTTTCGAATTATAAATCAGTAGAAGAACTAGAAATTTCAGGCGTCAGTGGTTTTTTACCAAGAATCACTGCGTCTACTTCAGGTACACAGAGCGGAGTGCCAATCGGTCCTGTAACAAATAGTTATTCAGCGCAATTATCACTGACGCAAAATTTATTTTCGGGTCTATCTGATATTAGCAATTATTATTTAAAAAAAACTAATACCCAAAAGGCACTCGCTAATTTTAACTCTGCAAAATCAAAACTCAGTGCCGAATTAAAACAGGCTTACGCTAATCTTTATTATATCCAAGATTTTAAAAAATTGGCTCAAGATATTGTAAAACGTCGTAACGACAACAGTCGCAATGTTAAATTACAATATGATAACGGCCGAGAAAACAAAGGTTCGTTATTATTATCTCAGTCTTATGTTGAATCAGCTGAATACGATGTACTGACTTCGCAGCATGATCATGAAGTGGCAACCGAAACCTTAAGAAGAGTTTTGGGGCTTCCAGCTGAAGAAGAAATTGTGATTAGCTTAAATATAGCAAAAGATGCAATCCCTCTAGAAAAGCCAAACTTTAGTTTAATGGCAGAACGCCACCCTGATGTGATTTCAGCAGGTTTTGACGAAAACATCTCTTTGTACAATGTTAGAATATCGCGCGCTCAGTTTTTGCCAAGCTTAGATTTCTCTGGCAGCTACGGCTATAGCGATACAAAATATTTTCCTGAAAACGACAAATGGAGTGTGGGTTTAACTTTAAGTCTTCCTTTATTTGAAGGTTTTAAAAGTTATTCGTCATACCATTCAAATAAAGCGCAGTTGAGTGCAAGCGAATCTAGTTCTAAAAATACGGTATTAAAAATAACTACATCTATTAAAAGAAGTTACTACGATTATTTAGAAGCTATTCAAAAAGAAAAAATCGATGAAAATTTTAGTAAAGCTGCTGTTCTTAGAGCTGAAGTGGCCCGCAACAAATATAAAAATGGATTTATCACTTTTGAAGAGTGGGACAATATTGAAACAGATTTGATCTCGCGCCAAAAAGAAATGCTCGGTAGCGAAAGAAACAGAATAATTAAGCAGTCGGTTTGGGAACAAGCTCAAGGCATTGGAGTATTTTAATGAAAAAGAAGTATATAATCATTGCGGGTATTCTAGTTATTGTTGCCGCGGCAGCTATTTGGTATTTTTTCTTTAAAGCTAAAGCTCCAGAGTACAAAGAAAGCCAAATTAAAAAGTCCAGCATCACTTTAAAAATTTTAGCAACCGGAACTGTGCAACCTGAAAACCGCTTACAAATTAAATCGTCTATCGCTGGACGTGCTGAGCAAGTTTTAGTTAAAGAAGGTCAACGCGTAGGACGTGGTCAGGTATTAGCCTGGATCAGTTCAACTGAAAGATCTGTGCTATTAGATTCAGCCAGAGCTCAAGGTGCTGAAGAAGTTAAGAAATGGGAAGACGTTTATAGACCTACACCAGTTATTGCACCTCTAAGTGGAACTATTATCTTAAGAAGCATTGAACCAGGACAAACTTTTTCAACAAGCGATGTGCTTTTTGCCATGGCGGATAGATTAACAGTTAAAGCTCAGGTAGACGAAACCGATTTATCTCAAATTCATGTAGGCCAAAAAGCTCAAGTTACTCTCGACGCTTACCTTGATAAAAATCTCGATGCAAAAGTAAACCAAGTAGCTTACGAAGCTAGAACAGTTAATAACGTAACAACTTACACCATAGATGTTTTACCTTCTGAAAAAATAGAATTTTTACGAAGCGGCATGACGGCCAACGTAACTTTTTTTGGCGAAACTAAAGATGATATTTTAGTTATTCCAAATGAATTTATTAAGTACGAAAATGGCAAACCAGATATTCAAGTAAAGACAGAAAAAAAGCCAGAGTCGCGCGAAGTAAAGCTCGGCATGACTGATGGAAAAAAAACCGAAATTTTATCTGGTCTTGATGAAACAGACATAGTCGTTTTACCCATTAATAAAAAAGACAGTAAAATTAAAAACAATATGTTATCAGGGCCGAATACCGGAAAAAGAAGATAACCTAAAAACATGATTGAACTGAGTAATATAAAAAAAATATATCAAATGGGAGACACCACTTTAGAAGTACTAAAGGGTGTTAATATTCGTATTGATGATGGTGAATTTGTAGCGATCATGGGTCCATCAGGCTCGGGTAAATCAACTCTAATGAATATTATTGGATTATTAGATGTGCCTACAGAAGGTTCGTATAAATTTAACGCCACCGAAACAGCACACATGAACGAAGACGATCTGGCAATTTTGCGCAGACAAGAAATTGGTTTTATTTTTCAGCAATTTAATTTACTTTCTCGCATGACTGCTTCTGAAAATGTGGCACTTCCGCTTTTATATTCTAAATTAGGAGAAGGTTATGAGCGTGCCGATAAGCTTTTAGCCGATGTGGGTTTGGGAGATCGTACCGATCACAAGCCCAATGAGCTTTCGGGCGGGCAGCAGCAACGTGTGGCAATTTCGAGGGCTTTAATAAATAACCCACGCATGATTTTAGCCGATGAGCCTACAGGTAACTTAGACTCACGCAGCGAAAAAGAGATCATGACGATTCTTAAAAAATTAAATGAGTCGGGTATTACCATTGTGATCGTTACCCATGAAGAAGAAATCGGTAAGCAGGCTAAGCGCCTTATACGTGTGCGCGATGGCAGTATATTATCTGACGAAAAGATTGAAGAATATAAAAAAGCTCCTGCAGACGAATCAAGAATATCAACAAGTGCCAAAAACTCAGTTAAAGATTTCTTAGTTTATTTTAATCAGGGTTTTAAAACTCTTTTAGCCAATAAAGTAAGAACTGTTTTATCAATGCTTGGCGTTTTGATCGGGGTGGCTGCTGTTGTAACCATTTTAGCTTTAGGCAAGGGTGCCGAAGTTGAAATTAAAAAAAATCTTGAATCTTTAGGTACTAATCTTTTGATGGTGCGTCCAGGTTCGGTACGCGTGGCTGGTGTAGCACAATCATCAGGTGCTGCTAATCGGTTACTTTACACCGATGTTCTCGAGATTAAAGAAAAAATAAATTCGATTAAAAACGTATCTGCTATTGTAAGTGATAGAGCTCAAGTAACTTTTGAGGCGAAAAACTGGAACACAACTATCCAGGGTAATTCGGCTGCATGGGCTGCGATGCATACATCCTTGCCTTCAGAGGGCCGCTTTTTTACTGAAGAAGAAGATCAGCAACGTTCGCGAGTTGCCGTTATTGGAGCCGCTATTAAAAAAGAATTATTCGGAACTCGTAGCCCAATTGGCGAGATGATTAAAGTAAATAAAGTTATTTTTCAGGTTGTTGGTGTATTACCCGAAAAAGGTGCCTCTGGCTGGAGAGACCAAGACGATATCGTTATTATTCCGCTGCTAACAGCTATGCGCAGACTTATGGGCGAAACCACTGTGGATTATATAGAAGTCGAAGTGGATCTTCCTGAAAATATGGATCAAGTGCAAGATTCAATTCTTTCTGTTCTAAATACAGTGCATAAAATTCCTGAAGCTAAAAGAGAAGATGCGTTCACAATTAGAAATATGGCCGACATTCAAGCGGTGATGGAAACTACTATTAACTCTATCTCATTATTACTTTCTTCAATTGCCGCTATTTCTCTTTTGGTGGGTGGTATTGGCATAATGAATATTATGTTAGTGTCGGTAACCGAAAGAACCAAAGAAATTGGTCTCAGAAAAGCTTTAGGTGCTAGAGCTAACGATATCTTATCGCAATTTTTATCTGAATCTGTGGTGGTCAGTGTAGTCGGCGGTATTATGGGCGTGATGTTAGCAGGTTTAATCTCATTAACTATTAACTTAGCAGGCGGTTGGGCTACGAGTATTACTTTAAAATCTATCGTACTGGCTCTCGTATTTTCGTCTTCGATCGGAATTATTTTCGGAGTTTACCCTGCGATGAAAGCAGCTAAGCTTAACCCGATAGATGCATTGAGATCAGATTAAATAAGACTATTAAAATTTTGGTTAATTATGATGTGGCGGTGGTGGCGGCTGTCCGCCTGGAACTGGTGGCTGGTTTCCACCGCGTTCATCATCTTTTCCACCGCGTTCATCATCTTTTCCACCACGGCGCTGATCAGGACCTTTATTTTTTGGTCTGTCGTCGCCTGATTTTCCGTCGGAATTATTGTCGCGCTGTTTGAATTCTTTACGCGGGTCATAGGCGGCACCGGGCGTATTTGATGGAGTCGAATTATTTTTCTTTTTTTTGTTTTGTGGGTTTTGGTTAGGCATTAATTGCTGAGGACTATTTTTAGAAGGTGGAGGCTCTTTTGAAATCAGCTGATCAAATTCTTTTAAATCTTCACTTGTGGCCATAATAATATCGCTAGCGAGGGTAATTTGAGAATTGAAAAATATAATAACTATTAAAATTTTAATAAATAAATTTATGCTCATACGCCTGCCTTAAAGTACAACGAAATTTCTTTAGTTGTAACTAAATTATGGTCAGAGTCATAAAAATTGACAATAACTTTGGTTGAGCCCGCTTTTTTACCCTGTACCACTATTGGCATATACTGTTTTTCTAGCATGCTATCCCAGCCGACAACTAATTTTTTTTGTAATTTTATTTCGCTGAATTTTTGAGATGCAAATTCTAAACTGTCATCAGGTAAGGAAATTTCGGCATAGGCAATGTCACTGTTTGGCAGTGGTCTAATATCCATACGAATAACGTAGGTTTGTCCGAGCAAATAACTTTCTACAGGAATCGGATTAGTTTTAATTAAAACGCCAGTTTTGAAAACAACAATACTAAAAAAAATTGAGGCTAGGGCTACTGTAAACGAGGGCCAAAATTTAAACTGGCCGAAAAAGCGACCAAATAGATTAAACGGATTTTCAGTCTGAGCTTTGGCATTTAAATTTCTTAATACTCTCTTGGCTAAAAACGGAGAAGGCTCGAGTGGTAGGTTTTTTAATGATTTTATAGCTTCAAAGCTCTCTTGGCTTTTATAAGGATTATTAATGTTTAAATCATTTTTTTTGTCCATATTTTTAATCCTTAACTCTAAGACGATCGAGACGAGTTTTTTGTTCCATCTTTTTTTTGCAAATAAAGGTCTGCAAACTTATCACGTGCTCGTGATAATCTGGATTTAACGGTTCCTTCAGCAATTTCAAGTATTTGAGCTGTTTCGCTGTAGCTGTAATCCTGAATATCAACTAAAACTAAAATCATTCTGTCGTCTTCGTCCATAGAGCTTAAAAGTTTAAATGTATCAATTTGAGATGTCGAAATTTCTTGCCCTTGGGTGAGGTCGAGAAATTCATAATCCTCTACTAAAACTTGGTTTTTTTGCGGAGCCGATTTAACGAAATCAAGATGCAGATTGCGAGCGATTTTTTTTAGCCAAGGCAAAAATAAACTCGCATCCTTTAGGTCTTTAAGAGAAGTCAGAGCTTTTAAATAGGTGTCGTTAACTAAGTCCTCTGCAATCTGTTTGTTTTTAGTTAGATGTAAGCAAAACGTATAAAGTGGCTTTTGAGTTTCCAGAATGAGCTGCTCTTGGCTAGCACCATGGCCTGCAATAGCATTTTTAATTAACTCAGATAGGTCGGTTTTAAAATTCATCTAAAAGCTCATCGGAAATAGAAGAGAGAAAGTTAAAACTTTCTCTCTTCTAAAATATAGGTTTTCAGGACTTAAGATGAGTAGTTTAATTAGTGGCTACCAGAAGCGCCAGAGTCTGAGTTGCTATTATCTTTTGGAGGAGGAGGTGGCTTAGGTCTATTGTCGTCTTTTGGAGGGTGCCCGCCACCTTTAGAGCCAGATTCTTGTTTTTCGCCTTCTTGATGCTCTCTATTGTTTCGTTCGCCACCTTTTCCGCCATTTGAAAACTGGTCGCGCTTGTTGTTATCTTTGCCAGTTTGGCGATCATCAGGTTTTCCTTTGTGGTCATCACCTGAGCTCTTGTGGTCTTCAGACTCGCTTTCAGATTCACCACTTTCGCCACGTTTTTTATCGCGCTTTTTGTCTTTTTTACGATCGTTTTGTTTGTCGTCAGATTTGCGATCTTTTAGTCCACCTGGAAGTAAGCTTAAATTACCTGACTGAATGAGATAGTTATTAAGAGCTTTCTTTCCTTCTTGCGTTGTTAAATCAAAATTATTTTCTTTTGCAATAGTTTCGATTTTTTGTTTGTTGGCTTCAGCTAATTGCTTGCGGCCCTCTTCAGTTGATAGATCTATTCCAAGCTCTTTAGCCTGAGAGTCTCGTTGAGTTTTTATATAGTCGCCAAATTGTTTACGGCCTTCATCCGTCGAGAGATCGTAACCCAGTTTTGTAGCTTGAGCGGCTATAGCTTCTTTTATTTCTTTTGAGGGTCCGTTAAAGCTTTTGCGATCGGCTTGAGCCGATAAAGCTAGACCAATCGATCCAATTAATAATGCAATTTTGATATTCATTTTGTTCTCCTATTTAATTAGTTATTATAAGCATACGAAGCTAAAGACGATTGACGTATAGATTTTGTTCCCATTTAAATGAAAATAAAATACTTTATATATTATTGATCTAAATTGATATTAAGGAAGTCCAGTGTCTTGTATTGAGAAAAGTAAAAAAATTTTGTTCTATATTATATGTTTAACGACATCGCTATATTTCAACTATGCATTTGCTCAAAACGCGAGCTTATTAAATGATAAAGAGTCGGCAGACTACTGGATCAATAAAATTCAGCAAAATCCCACATTAGCTTTGAATTACTTCAACTTGGGAGTTGTTCAGCAAAAAAATCAAGAATACGAAAAAGCTATAAAAAATTACGATAAAGCTATTGAGCTTAAAAGCCTTTTGGTTCCAGTAGCTATTTACTACAAAGCCCGTTGTTACGAATCAATGGGAAAACCTGAAGAAGCACAAAGATTAGTATCTACAATTGAATTAGACAAAGTTCCAGAAAATTTAAAAGCTAAAGTGCTCGTTTACAAAAATAAACTGTATGCAGCCGATGTAATAGGTGATGAAGAGCCCGCCGAACCCAATTCTAAAACAATCGAAGATCAGCAAGAAGAATCAAAATTTAATGCCTTTGCCGAAGTTTCTAAAGGGTCTAACTCGAACCCTGAAGTTTATGCCGAGACTCAACAGTCCAGCATAAAAGCTGACACTTTTGGTCAATTCAGATTAGGAGCCACATACATTCCAGTTGTGAGTAATAACTATGATGTAAAATTAAATTATGATTACAGTGGAACACAATTCGATAAATCAACAGGCTCGAGTTATGCAAGCCATGATGTATATATCCCGATTTCAATATATTTTGATAAATCCCGAATTAAACTTTCACCTCAATTCACATTAGATACTTATGCTGGTAGTAATTTTTCTGAATCTAAAGGGTTTGAGCTTAGCTATGCTTTCAAAATCGACTCTAACTATTTAAATTTCAATTTGCAGACGAATCAAATCAGTAATAAAACAACCACCTATACTTATTTAAGCGGTAGCCAGCAGCGAATTGGTATTTCATATGATAACAAAAGTGTAGACTCAAGTTTAAAGACCAGCTTGTATAAAACAGATTATAAATATCAAGATACCAGTACTTTAGGATCAAGTTACACCTCATATTCATTAGGTTTTTATTATACAAAGTATATTTACAATTTTGATATCGGAATGGGTGTTACATTTGATAATAAGCAATACATAAAAGCCTTTAGTGTGTCTACTAAACGACAAGACAATAAAATTTCAGGAAGCTTTCAAATAGGCTATTCTTTTTTAGAATACTACAGAGTTTTTTTAGAGGCTTATACAGCTAAAAACAGTTCTAATTTTAACACCACAACTGATGATCGCAATTACCAACAGAGTATTTATTCTTTAGGCTTCAGTTGGGCTTATTAAGATGAATTTAAAAAATATAATTCATATTATATTTTTTATTAATATATTTTCGTGTAGTCATACAGCGCAAAAACCAATTCATTTAAATTTAAAAAAACAAATCACGCTCGCTTTCGTAGGTGATATCATTTTGCATGAGCGTATACGTAAGCGCGAAGAAAGAACTCACGAAGGTTTCCAAGTTATTTGGCAAGACATTCAACAGTATCTGACTAGCGCCAATTACACTTATGCTAACCTCGAAGGCCCTGTAGCTCCAGAAATTGGCGGTATTGGCGTTTACCCTATGTTTAATTATCCCGAAAAAATTATTCCAAATTTAAAAGACTCTGGTTTTGATGTAGTTTCGACGGCCAACAACCATGCGCTCGACCGTGGAGTGGCAGGAATTAAACAGACAATTAAAAATCTCAATAAATATAAATTAAAATTTACAGGCACAATTTCATCTGCAAAATCAGACGAAAATTTTTGGACTATGACTGATAATATCGCGTGGCTGGCGTGCACTGAGATGACCAATGGAGTGCGCGATAAAGAAAACTTAGTTTTATACTGCTTTAAAGACCGCGAAAAAATTAAAAATATCATTAAAGAGTTGAGTGC
>JBEBIK010000428.1:0-1940 GCA_040080445.1 Pseudobdellovibrio sp. | reverse complement strand
CAAGCTGCACGCATAACGGGTATGACTAGATTTGCCTGTTTCTGGGTTGAAAATGGCGAGATCATAGGGCCAATTCAAGACTTACGCTTTGACGATACCCTTTATAATCTATTTGGCAGCGAGTTGATCAATTTAACAGACCATGCGAGTACGTTCGTCAACACTTCGACTTACCAAAAAAGATCTCTAGGTGGAATGAAAGTACCAGGTGTGCTTTTGAATAAAATGAATTTTACATTGTGATTTTGAGCCTAATCGCTTATATATAACTTGTAAAAAAACATAACCACGAGGAGATCCAAATGGCTCTTTCAAAAATTCAAACTCTAATTCAAAAACTTTCTGAATCACAAAAAGTTAAAAAAGTTATTGGAGATATCCAAACTTTATCAACCGACATTCAAAAGAAAGTTAAAACTTTAAATACGGATGAAGCTGTAAGAAAATATAAAGAAATCGTTAAGAAAGTTTCTAAAGCTGAAAAAGATCTTGAAAAAGAAGTTAGCAAAGTTGTCGTAAAAGTTAAAAAGTCAGCTACTGAAATCGAAAAAAACCTAAGTGCTTACAAAAAGAAAGCCGTAGCTCAAAAGGCTGAAATCGAAAAAATTATTAAGTCAAAACGTGTTGTTACTAAGAAAAAAGCTGTTAAAAAAGCTGTAAAACGCGCTCCTAAAAAAAGAGCTACTGCTAAATAGTCATTTTTGCTCAAAAACGACTCAGAAATGGCTTCAAGCTATGCTTTGAAGCCATTTGTCATTTTAGGCTCTTACTGATTGGCTCCATATTCTGTGTTAGCTTATTACCATCTAAAAGAGGCTAAAATGAATACTAATACTTCCCTCAATCAATTATCTTCGCAAAATGAATTTACAGCACGCCACATAGGCCCTTCTGAGCAAGACAAAAAACTCATGCTAAGCGAGCTAGGTTTTTCAGCCTCAGACGAACTGATTTCTAAAGTTGTGCCGAAAACGATTCTAACTAAAAACGCAATGGATGTAGGCCAAGGTATTTCTGAATACGAAATTTTGAATCAACTTAAAAAAACTATGAGCCAAAATAAAATATACAATTCGCTTATTGGCTTAGGCTTTCATGACACCATCACGCCATCAGTTATTTTAAGAAACGTATTTGAAAACCCAGTCTGGTACACAGCTTACACTCCTTACCAGCCAGAAATTTCTCAAGGCCGCTTACAGAGTTTATTAAACTTTCAAACGATTGTTTGCGATTTAACTGGAATGGAAATTTCAAACTCTTCGTTGCTTGATGAAGGCACGGCCGCAGCTGAAGCCATGGCAATGGCTCATTCAGTTTGCAAAAAAACTGATGTAAATGCTTTTATCGTTCATCCTGATATGCATCCACATGTTATTGAAGTTTTAAAAACCAGATCTGAGCCGCTTGGCTTAGAAATGATTATTGCAGACCCTACAACTTATGATCTTAAAAAAGAAATTTTTGCTGCTTTTTTTCAATATCCAGCTTCTAGCGGAAAAATTGAAAACTACAAAACAGCAACTCAGAAGTTACACGACCACGGAGCACTTGTTATAGCGAGTGTTGATTTACTTTCTCTCACGCTCTTAACTCCTCCTGGAGAATGGGGTGCAGATATGGTTGTGGGTAATTCGCAAAGATTTGGCGTACCACTCGGCTACGGCGGCCCGCATGCAGCTTTCTTAGCCACTAAAGATGCTTACAAGCGTTCTTTACCCGGCCGCTTAGTTGGTGTTTCAGTTGATTCGCATGGCAACCGCGCATTACGTTTAACTTTACAAACTCGTGAGCAACATATTCGTAGAGACAAAGCCACTTCTAATATTTGTACAGCCCAAGTGTTGTTAGCCAACATGGCTGCGATGTACGCCGTTTATCACGGTCCTCAGGGCTTAAAGAAAATTGCACTCAGAATTCATCGCTTAACTCAATTATCG
>JBEBIK010000427.1:0-1942 GCA_040080445.1 Pseudobdellovibrio sp. | reverse complement strand
GGTGTGGGTTAATTCGTGGATAATGGTGTTAACTAAATCGTGCTCAGAATAATTTAGCATTGATGACAGTAACGGGTCGGTGAGTTTTCCTAGAGTTGAGTAAGCCGAAACACCACGAACTGAAACATCTAGGTTTTTTTTCTTCATTGCTTCGACTTCTTCGTTGGCTAGTTCTTCTTTGAAAAAGCCTTTGTAAGGGGCGTTGCCGATGATCGGGAAGCTCCACAAGTAGGGTTCGAACTTCCATTTTTCTGAAGCGCTCACGGTGTAAGTTACATAAGGTCTTTTGAGGTCGACAAATTCAGAATAATTTTTTGATTTGTATAAATTTAATTTTTCAAAAGCAAAAACACGAACTTCTTTAACTAATTCGATTTTATTTTTTTGGATAGGAGTAAAGCGATCCGAATTTAAAACGGAATCATAAGATTCTGTTGATGTGTGTATTGAAAGTTGATTATAACCTAAATGTAAGTAATAACCAAGCTGGCAGCCGCTGAACAGTAGTGTGATTAAAATAAATCTTACAAGTACCAACTTAAGCCTGCTCTGAATGATGTATCGTCTGAGCTGGTGCCGTCACTGAGATTGGTTTGCCATACGTCGTAAGATAATTTAATTGAAAAAGCTTCTGATAAAACAAATTTAAGGCCACCGCCGTAGCTTGGTGCCCAGCCGTTTGAGGGTGGAGTATCAATAGCTGAGGCGTTGAGATATTTGATGGTTTGTTTTTTTGTGATGTAGGCACCACCGGCTTTGATATAAGGCTGCACCATACTTTTACGATCCATCATCATGTACACGAGCGAGCCATTTGAAACTAAACTGCTCTGTTGAACTGTGCGAGTTGAGTTAGTATCAGACTCTTGGCTTTCGTAAAATGAATCGGTATAGCTCATCTCTAAAGCCCATTTTTCTAAAAAATAAAACGAGAGTGATGCTGATTTAGAATCTGTTTGATAAAAGTTGGTGGCATTGAATGTTTTTTTAGAATATCCATAAGAAACACCCATCTCGGTAACCAAAGCCTGAGATTTTAGAGCGATAAAACTGGTAAAAATCAATAAAGCATATATTCGCAACATGCTTTTATTTTAACTTATCTATACTAGTTAGCATCAACGAGGATATTAAATCTGTACCTTAGACGAACAAAACCATCGGCCTCGACCTTAGCCTTAGGAGGATTCGGAAAGAACTTGGCGTCTTTAAACGAAAATACGGCAGATTCGTCAAAAGCTTTGTAGCCACTGGGTTGTTTAATGTAGGCCGAGTGAAACTCACCGGTAGAGGAGAGCCAAATTTCTACTGTAGTGGACCATACTTTGCCTGAGAGAACATTTTTTTTGTAATCATAGCTAATGCGGTCCCAGTAGTAGCTAACGCGCTCAACCCATCGAACGTAAAATAAATCTTCAATACGGCTGTAAAACGAGTAATAGGTATTGGCGTCGGTATTAAGATTGGTAGCATTAGAATTTTCAATGTCATTCGGCAGATTAGAACTAATCGAAGAATTCTGCGCCACGGGCATTTGCTGTACATTGGGGCGAGCCTTGGTAAATTCAGGTAAATTTCCATCAGTGTCTTCGGTTGGTTTTTGCGCAGGAACTGAAGTGGGCAAAGATTTTTGCTGAAGTAGTTGATTGAGTTGTGAAGCAGCAGCGTTTTGTGAAACTCCTAATTGAGTAGCCTTGGTTTCTTTTTGAACTCTTTGAGTTTGTTCAGAATCAAATCTTGCAATTTTTTTTGCGTCGTTAAGGACCTCAACATTGGCTTTGAGCTGTTTAATTATCTGTTTTGTTTTTTCGAGTTTGTCTTGCAGGCTTTCTTTGGCGGGCTCTTCTATAATCTCAATTTGAGTCACATCAGGCTTTTTATCGCGGTCTTGAAGTTTGTCTGCAATGTACAGGCTACTGGTGGTAACCAAAAAGTGAAAAAT
>JBEBIK010000426.1:0-1954 GCA_040080445.1 Pseudobdellovibrio sp. | reverse complement strand
AGAACTCAAAACTACCACCTTATCGCCTTGCGGAGTTTTTTTAAATATTTAAGAAAACATAAAATAGAAAGTTATAACCCCGAGATGATCGAACTAGCAAAGGTTGGCGAACGCATGCCGGACTTTATGACGAGCGACGATTTACAAAGACTGCTTGGTACCAATCAAAATGCTGCGAGCCTACCCGAACTGCGCGACCGGGCTATCTTGGAGCTTTTGTTTTCTACCGGTCTGCGTGTTTCAGAGCTCTGCTCCCTACCGCGCACAATAGATTTAACACGCGACGAATATTCTATTCGCGGAAAAGGAGAAAAAGTGCGCGTAGTATTTTTCTCGGCAAAAGCCAAGGACTGCATAAAAGAATATTTGGCCAAACGCGTTGACACTGATGATGCTTTGTTTATAAACCTCGGCAAAAATGCCAAAGCCATGCAACAAAAGCAAAAAAGTCTAAGACTAACCCCGCGTAGCGTGCAGCGTATTGTCGACGCTAAGGCTCGCCAGGCCGGTATCACCAAAAGCGTTACTCCGCACAAATTACGCCACTCGTTCGCCACCGATCTTTTGCAAAATGGGGCTGACCTACGTGCTGTGCAGATGCTTTTGGGGCACGCCAGTATATCGACCACCCAGATCTATACACACTTTACGGACAAAGAATTGCGTGAAGTACATAAAAAGTTCCACGACAATAAAGATAAGTAGAAGCACTTTAATTTCCATGCTATACTTTTGCTATGGAAGAAGAAATTCAAGATATTAACCAAGTATTAAACGAGCCAGTTGTGGCTACAAAAAAAAGAGGTGTCATGGGAACAGTAATCTTTGTGATTATTGTTTTAGTACTGCTAGTGGTACTAGCCGGACTATACCTTTTTTATACTGGTGCAATCTAAAACTTTTTAAGACAAGACTATCACGATCAGGCTCGTGATATACTATTTTATATGGAACCAACACAAGAACCCACACCAAAAACTGCGCCATTTTTAAAAGATGCTCAGACAAAAACATCAATGGTTACAAAAATTAAGTGGCTATTTATATCGGCAGCCATTTTGGCCGTAATTATCTTTGTGGCTAGTACGCTGGGTGTTAATAAATTACGCAGTTTACGCGCTGAAGCACAAGTCAATAATTTTATTGGCTCACTCTACCCATCTCAAACTGTGGTTGGAAAAGTTTGTCAGGGAGAAGATACAGACAATGATTCGTATGTATCATGCGCCGTTACTATCACTAATCGTGAAAACCCGCTTTCAGTACAATGCCCAACAATCTTTAAGTCATTTATGGGTACAACTTGTCGTCTAACACCTGGCGTTAGTCCAGTGAACTCATAATTCATGTTACTCGCTTCTTGGAATGTAAATGGTATTCGGGCGGCATTTAACAAAGACACCTTCAAACAAGTGTTTGAAATGGGGGCGGATATAATCTGTATTCAAGAAACCAAAGCCGAAGTCTCTCAGCTCAGTGATGACCAAATAAATTATTATGGTTACACTAGCGTTTTTGAAAGTTCGCGTACGCGCAAGGGGTACTCGGGCGTGGCCGTCTATAGCCGCTTACCCTTCAAGCTGCTCCATGCCACTATGAATGCCAAGGGTTTTATCTACGAAGAAGGTCGTACCCTGGTTTGTGAATTCGATGATTTTTATCTTATTAATTGCTATTTTCCAAATGGCGGAAAATCGGTTGAGCATTATGAGTATAAGCTAGAGTATTATGGGCATTTCTTAGCCTTGGCTAAAAAATTAGAAAAGAAAAAACCGGTAATTTTCTGTGGGGATATTAATGCCACCAATAGTGATATTGATTTGGCCAGACCAAAAGAAAATAAAGGCAAGGTTGGTTGTACAGATGCCGAGCGGGCCCATCTTAAAAACTTCACCAATAATTTTATTGATACATATCGATTTATTAATGGCGAAAAGATTCAATATACTTGGTG
>JBEBIK010000065.1:0-8983 GCA_040080445.1 Pseudobdellovibrio sp. | reverse complement strand
CTTGCGATTTATAGATTGTTCATAGATGCCCATTTGCTCGATCATTCTAACGAAAGGTTCAGAGCTGCCATCCATTATCGGAATTTCTGGGCCATTAAGTTCAATATATATATTATCAATTCGTAGTGCAGATAAAGCCGAAACACAGTGCTCAATCGTAGCCACTTGAAAAAATGGTCCACCTAAAGTGGTTTGATAGCTCACCGCTTGAACATTAGTTGCCGAAACTTTTAAAAAAGGTTTATTCGGAAGATCTGCACGAATAAAATAAACACCCGTATTAGCAGGAGCTGGCTTAAACTTAAGAGTGGTCTTTTCACCAGAGTGAATGCCCACGCCTTCTACTTCGACTGTTTTACGAATGGTTTTTTGCAAAAACATAAGTTCAATAATACCCGAATAGGGGCGCAAAGACCATCAATTTTAGGTCTCTAAACTAAATTCAACTGTTTCGAATAGTTCGTGAGCATTCTTCCGCGTGGAGTTTTTTGAATAAAACCTTCCTGAATTAAGAAGGGCTCATAAACCTCTTCTAACGTCTCGCTCTCTTCGCCTAATGCAGAAGATAAAGTTTCAATTCCAACAGGACCACCATCGTATTTTTCGGCAATAACTTTAAGAATTCGACGGTCCATTTCATCGAGACCATTTTTATCAACACCTAATTGATCAAGTGCGTATATAGCAATTTCATTGGTAACAGTTCCGTCGCCTTTAACTTCGGCGTAATCGCGCACACGTTTTAACAAACGATTAGCAACGCGCGGAGTTCCGCGTGCACGGCGTGCAATTTCTGAAGCCGCATCTTTATCCATTGTTAAATTTAATATCTGCGCTGATCTAATTAAAATTTGACAAAGAGATTCGCGATCATAAAATTGTAATCTTTCTTGAATTCCAAAACGGTCTCTAAACGGATTATCAAGAAGACCCGCTCTTGTAGTAGCTCCTACTAAAGTAAAAGGAACCAACTGAAATTTCATCGATTGCGAACCTAAACCATCGCCCGTGATGATGTCGATGTAGTAGTCTTCCATCGCTGTATACAAGTACTCTTCAATTACGCGCGGTAATCTATGAATTTCATCAATAAATAAAATCGAAAAAGGTTTTAAACTTGTTAAAATAGCAGCTAAATCACCTTTTTTATCAATGGCAGGAGCTGAAGTGATTTTAATGTCTACTTTTAACTCGTGAGCCATAATTTGCGCTAATGTGGTTTTACCCAAACCTGGAGGGCCAAATAATAATGTATGATCTAAGGGCTCGCCTCGTTTGCTCGCCGCTTGTAAAAATACTTTAATTTTTTCTTTAACGTCAGTTTGTCCCGGGAAATCTTCAAATCTTTGAGGTCTGAGTTTGTTTTCCCATTTGATGTCTAAATCTTGCATTTCGCTTTGTAACATGCGGTCCATTATACTTGCCCCGTTAATTTCTTGAGACCTTCACGCACGCCGTCTTCAATGGTAATGGTTTGATTTAGAGTGCCAACAAACTGATCTACATTTTGATTTTTAAAACCTAAATTAACTAATGCTGAAGATATTTGGCGATGAGTCTCGTTAAGTCTTGGACCTTTTGTTTTTGGTTCAACTCTTACAAGCTTGCCTTGCAAAGTTAAAATGATTTGCTCCGCAGTTTTTTTACCAACTTTAGGCAGAGACGAAAGGGCTTTCGCGTCGCTCGACTCAATCCAATCTTGAATTTGTAAGAGTGGGGCTCCTGACATAAGTGTTAAAGCCGATTTGGGACCTACGCCGTTTACTTTTAAAAGTTGTAAGAAAAATTCTTTTTCTGGCTTAGCTAAAAATCCGAAAAGTTGAAAAGCGTCTTCACGAACATGTGAGTAAATCCAAACTTTCATTTTTTGTCCGAGTAAAACTTGAACATCTGCTAAAGTTTGCGCGGCAGCGGATACGTCGTAACCTACACCATTGACGTTGATGATAAAACTTTCAGTCGAAACATCAAATACAGTTCCTTCTAAAAATGCGATCATGACAACTCCTGCTCTTTTGCTGTTTTTTGCTTTAATTTCAATTTTAAAACACGTAGCTGTGTAGCATGAAAACAGGCCATAGCCAAAGCATCTGAAGCATCTAAAGATTTAATAGGTCCTATCTTAAGCAGATTTCTTACCACAAGTCTTACATGCTCTTTATCTGCTCCACCATTTCCAGTAATGCCTTTTTTTACGACTCTGGTTGCGTATTCATGAACTTCGCATTTTGCTAAAAGTGATTCGTAAATAACCACACCACGAGCGTGACCCATTTTAAAAGCACTGTCCGCATTTTTTCCTAAGAATATTTTTTCGAGCGACATGTGATCAGGTTTATATTTTTCTAAAAGTTCGCGCACGCCTAAACCAATCGACTCGAGCCTTGCGCTCAGAGCGATATCGGGATCAAATTTAAGAACACCGAAATCAATAGGTTTCATGACTCCGCCTTGCACAGACAGAACTGCATAACCTAAAAATCGTGAACCTGGGTCAATTCCTAAAATAATCATGCCTTATTGAATAAGTAGCTTTTCTTTCAGTCAATAAAATGAGACGATTTTAAATATATGACACAAGAAGATGAAGTAGAACAACTCCAGAAAGAACTGCAGGAAAATCCAAAATCCCCTCAGTTTGTTAAACTGGCAGAAATCTATTTGTCGAGAGATATGGTTACTGAGGCAGAGTTTTTAGTTAAACAAAGCTTAAAATTTCATCCACGCTCTACAAGCGGCCTAATCTTGATGGGTCGTATTTTTAAACTCAAAAAAATGCACAAAGAGGCTCTTCAACCCTTATCAGATGCCACTAAACTAGCAACAGAAAACTGGCGAGCATGGCTTGAGCTCGCAGAAACTTACCTTGAACTTAAAAATGGTAAACAAGCACTCCTTTGCTTTAAAAAAGTTTTATTTTTTAATCCAACCCATCCTCTTGCAAGAAGAGCTGTGGCTAAACTTGAATTATTAACGGCTGATGAGTACGAAGATGACATTTTTCAGATGCAAAAATTACCTGAAGCTTCTTTCGAAGCTCAAGCGGATGCGACTTCGGCTCAAGCTTGGGAAAAGCCAGATGCCTCCCTACTACGCGAAATATCGTTTATTGATGCCCTCATCGTCAGACACGATATTGAAAAAGCACTAAACTTGCTTAATGTTTGCTCAGTGAAGCATGGCCAACACCCCGAAATCGAATCCCGCAGGCTAAAACTTTCGGTTTTTGAAAAACCTGATTATTTACAGCCCAAATCTGTGGCAAAAGCGTCTCTCGCGAAACAAAAATTAACTAAAGAAAAAAAGATTGCTGCACTTGAAATGTTGCTACGCAGAATCGAAGCTAATAAAAGCGATTTGTTGTCGACTTAATTCGGATCATTTACACTGTGAAATCAATACTTTGCAAATAATACGGAGTTATTATGTACGAAACATCTGATTTTAAAAAAGGTCTTAAAATAATGGTTGAGGGTCAGCCTTACGTGATCGTTGATTTCCAGCACGTTAAACCTGGAAAAGGCAATCAATTTTCAAGAACTAAAATGCGCAGTCTTTTATCTGGAAACAATCTTGAAAGAACTTTCAAGTCTGGTGAAAAATTCGAAATCCCTAACGTTGAAAATATGGAAATGACATTTCTATACAAAGACGACAACGGATACAACTTCATGAACCAAACTAACTTCGAACAAATTTCGATGATGGAACATGAAATTGGCGAATCAAAATATTATCTTTCAGAAAACTTAGTTGTTGTGATTACACTTTACAATGACAAACCCGTAGTCGTTGATGTGCCTAATGCAGTTAACTTGCGAGTTGCGCAAACCGATCCCGGCGTTAAAGGCGACCGCGTAACTGGAGCTACAAAGCCAGCAACTATGGAGAGCGGTTTAGTTGTGGGAGTTCCTCTTCATATTAATGAAGGCGATCTTTTAAGAATTGACACTGAATCCGGCGCGTATGTTGAACGCGTTAATCAGAAATAGTTGAGAGGTTTGAGACTTGGCTGGTAATAACAGTCTAGAGCTTGAAATTAATACGTTGTTTCAAGAAGGCCAAAATCTTGAAACAATTTGCGCCGAGATCATTTCAAAATACGAAAAAAGTGATATGTTGAGCCCCTCTGAAACGGAAAGCATCAGTCACTTTCTGACCTTAGCTGGCCGAATCGATTTACTTTTTAAATTTTACCTTAAGTGCTTAAGAAAAGACTCCCTTTCGGACTTCCCTTGGGGTTCTTTCACTGAAGCCTACAAAGAAAATGAAGCTGATCTTTCAGAAGAGTTAGTGGATATGATCGAAAGCGCTTTTGCTGAGAAAAAAAGTTATGAAAATGCGGCCAAGTCTCCAACTTTAGTTAACTCTATCCCCGCTCTTTCAACTTACTTAACAACTAAGCGAACAGAATTTGAAATTGAACGCCTGCAAATTAAAACAAAATTAATTTCACAGCTCAATCATAACCGCCTCTATCAGCTGCGGGAGCAAGAAGAATCCACGTTACAGCAATTGGTTAAAATATTTCCTCACGATAACGAGGTTAAACTTCTGCATCAGGCTCATCTCGAAAAAAAGGCTGATGATATTTTAGCGCGCGTTCGAACCCCGAACTCAAAAAGATACTCTAAAAAATTTGTAGAAACTGTTTCTAAAGAAACGGAAGACTTTATTTTGGAGTTAAAAAAACATATTAATACTTTGGCCGATCGTTTACAAACCGAAGCGCCAGAGCAGATTTACAATCTCACGATGCTAGCTTTACAATTCGACCTCAATGATTTAGCACTGGAGCTCGTTAACAAAACTCCTAAAACATTTGCTAGCGAGTGGCTCAAGGCCGAAATTTTATTTGAGTCTGGGCGCTATCTTGACTTACTCAAGCACATTGAAAACCTCGAAAAAGATATGACTTCTACTCCCGAAGCTACCTACGGCGCTATTTACCTAAAAGCCCAGAGCTACTATGGCCTCGGACAAAAAGAAATCGCAATTCAACTGCTTGAGTCTTTATCGGCTAAAGTTCCTTCTTATCGCTCAACTGAAGCGCTCATTCACGAATGGAGAAATTCATAGTGAAAACAAAGCGCATTAGTCTTATTGCAACACCCTTTATTGTCTTAGGACTTGTGGCTTTACTTTGGATACAAATCATTAAGCCCAAAGTTATTGAGTTTATTACTGTTCAGGTACCAAAAATTAATTCTGCTCAGTCGGCGGTTGTTGTTGCTGTTGAAAAAATTGATATCTCGATACTTAAACTACAGCTTAATGCCTATGGCTTAAAAGTTGAATTCAAAGAACCCTTACTCGAAACGCTGAGTGTATCTACTGTGAGCGGCCAGCTTGATATTTTTGATCTCATCATCGGACGCGTTAATTTGTCTAAATTAATAATTGAGTCTGCCACTTGGACTTATGAAGTTAAAAAAAACAACGACACTCCAAATCCTGAAAAAATAAAAATCCCCACTGAGGAAATATTTAAGTATTTAAAAATGATTCCAATACATCGAATTGTAATTTATGACTCTAACGTTAAAGTTAAAAGCAACAACCCTTTGGCTCTTATTAATATACAAATTCCACAACTTACTCTTGCTAATAAAAAAAATGAACTTGCAGTTAGCGCTTCTAATGTAAATCTTGAGTTTACCGAAAACCAAAAAGATAGCGCCAATTGCGAAACTGACTTTATCCTAGAACTCAGCCCGACAGATTTAAGATTAAATAATTTAGAAGTTCGAGCACTAGGATCTTCTCTTGAGCTTAGCGGTGTACTAAAAAATTTAGAAAACATACTTGAACCTCAAGGGCGTCTAAAATTTAATAGTCAAATTAATCTAGAAGACATACGCACTCTCGGCTTAAGTTTATTTCCACAAAAAACGAGAATCCCTTCAATCTCAGGCTCAATAAGCTCAAATGCTGATGTTGAGTTTGCTTCTCTATCTGATATTAAAGGCAACGCTTCTATAACAAGTTCAAAGGTGACCATCGACCACTTTAAACTCGGACAAGCCAAAATCAACGCGAGCATTCGTAAAAACCAAATTGAACTTACCGAAATTGAACTGCAGCATCCTTCTGGTGATATATCGCTTAAGAATGTTAAAATTAATCAAAAGTCTCCACATGCATTTACTTCTAAAATTGATATCGAAAGTTTTGACCTACAAAAGTTATTTTTATCTCTAGGGCAGAATGATATCCCTGCAGGATTGCAGGCTTCTGGTATCGCAAACTGCGAAGGTGTGTTAAGGCCAGCACCAAGTGTTAACTGTAATGTCGATAGCGACATAAAAGATGTTTGGGTTAAATCCGACATCAAAGAATCTTTCCATATATTAAAACTTAAAAAGGGCCATATTCAAGGTGACGTTAAATTAACTAAAGACGGCATGAACTATAAAAGCCAGCTCACCATCGGCTCATCAAAAGGTAGCAGCGAAGGTAGCGTTGATTTTAAAGAAGGCTTTAATCTCAACTATGAAACTGAAAAACTCGATTTCAATGACGTTGAATCTCTAGCTGATTTAAATATTAAGGGTGTACTTAAGATTAAAGGCACCACCAGCGGAGACTCTTCTCGAGGAGTCATTAATGCTACTATCGCTATGACTGACGCCGAAATTGACGGCTTTAGAGTTGGCAACTTCACTTCAGACTTAGAGTACAAAAATACCCAACTTCGCTTTAATAATCTTAACGCCACTATCGGAAAATCTGAATTAGCGGGACTACTCCATTTTAATTTTAACGAATCTATATTAAGTGCAGACTTTAAATCAAAATTAATTCATGGCGAAGATATTCTTAATATTATTAATAAAAAATTTAATATACCGTTTGCGCTGACTGGTACTGGAAAAGCCGAAGTTCAACTTAGCGGTCCTTTTGATTTCTGGAAACTCAATTACAGCCTTAAAGCCGAGCTGAATAAAGGCAGCATTGCTGAGGAACAATTTGAACATCTTGATTTAAACCTAGAGTCCGATGGCCAAACTATTAATTTTAAAAATGTTAAACTTAAAAAAACTAAATCAGTCGTCACTGTTGAGGGTGGAATTATCACCTCTAGCACAGAGCCCGTATTTAATTTAAAAATTAAGGCCAATCCTTTTTTATTAGAAGAAACCGATCATATTATTGCCTACGCTCCAGCTATTGCAGGAGTTGGTTATGCCGAAGGCCAAGTTAAAGGTACGACGGCTAAACCTGAACTAGCGGCTAATTTTACATTGAAGCAAGTTTCTTATGACAAAGTTGACTACCCTAACTCACAGGGTAACCTCACTATAGATAAAGATTATTTTAACTTTAGAGGACAATTCTTTGGAAGACAGATACAAATGGATGTGGCTTGGCCATGGAATGAAAAAAATAATTTCTCCGCTAAAGTTTTAATTCATGACCTTAACCCTCTTTTCTTATTACCTCTTATTTCGATTCCACAACCCAGCAGCGATTTCTACTCACGTCTCAATGCCGAAGTTGATTTAAGCTCTAAAACAAGAAATATTTCAGAGGCAGAGGGTTACATTAGAATTACTGATTTCTCGCTGCAAAGAAGCACTCAGTTTTTAAAGTTACAAAAACCTAGCAGTATTATATTTAAAAATGGTCTTTCTCAAATGGAACCGCTTAACCTTAAAGGCGACGAAACCTACCTCAACATTAAAATGACGAGCAATAACTATAATAATCTAAGATTTAATGTCGATGCCGATCTCCAACTTCGCATGTTTCATTTCTTAGTGCCATTTGCACAAGCCATAGCCGGAAATCTTGTGATCGATAGCCAAGTTTTAATTAAAGAAAATTCTTTCGAACTTTTTGGTGAAGGTGAATTAACTGACGGATTAGTTTCTCTAAAAGGCTTTCCTCAATCTATTGATAATATCAACACGCCAATCGAATTTTCAAAATCTAAGATATTTTTAAATGATATCACGGGTCAGCTAGGACAAAGTGACGTAACTGGTTTAGGACACATTGATATTCTTGGCAGTAAAAATATACAAGTAAACCTCAGAGCTGTGGCTGATAATGTCGAATTGAATTTTCCAGATCAAATTTTAACAGCAGGAAAAGCGAATGTGCTATTCAGTGGAAACTGGCTTCCCTACACCTTAAAAATTGATTATAAGGTGTCGCACGGACTCGTTGAGAAAAATTTTGGTGGCGACGATGGAGAAGGACAAACTCTTAAAGCCAGCTCTTTCTTACCCCCGCAACAAATCGAACAGCTCTCGCCTTCTCTTGCGCTCGATGTGAATGTTGATTTAACTCGCGGAATTATTATTAAAAATCAACTTCTTGAAGGAGAGGCCACTGGCTTATTAAACATCTCGGGATCTCCTGAATCGCCTATTATTAAAGGTAAAATTGATATTACACGGGGCTCTAAATTAATTTTTAAAGATAAAGCTTTTGATATTCAAACGGCTTCAATTAACTTTACGCAATCTAAAGAAATTAACCCAATGGTTTATGCCTCCGCCAATTCGCGTATTTCAGACTACGATATTAATTTATTAGTACAAGGTCCCTCGAAAAACCTATCGATTAAGCCAACGAGCCAACCGCCTCTAGCCGAAAACGAAATCTTTTCTCTAATAGCCTTTGGCGTAACTTCACAAACCGACCAAAACTTAAGTTCTGAAACTCAACAGAAACAAACAGGTCTTGAAGTGTTAGCGGCCATTAGCAACCAATCGCAAATCAATAAAAAAATTCAAGAAAAATTTGGTTTAACTGTACAATTAGCACCATCTGTAGATAGTACTAAAAATATTGCCGTGCCTAAAGTTGTGGTCAGTAAAAAAATAACAAATAAAATCAATGCTTCTTACTCAAAGCCTTTTACGGGCAACGACCAAAATCAAGAGCTTAAGGTGCAATACCTCTACAATAAAAATATGTCTTTGTTGTTTAACTACCAAAATAAAGATAATGTTCAACAAGATCAGATCAATAA
>JBEBIK010000425.1:0-1958 GCA_040080445.1 Pseudobdellovibrio sp. | reverse complement strand
GCAGGCTTTATTGCAGTTGAAGAAGAAACGCCTTATTTGCGAATTAGCCGGCTAGTGGTTTCACCAGAATATTTTAGGCGGGGAATTGGCAAAACTCTCGTACAAAATGTTTTGGATAGCGAAACTTTCGGTAGACAAGTAATTGTGTCAACAGGCGAGCTAAATAAGCCCGCGCGCTTACTCTACGAAAAATTTGGTTTTAAATTACAGCGTGTGTATAAAGTCGGGGACATCTCAGTGGTTGAATATATTAAAACATTTTAAATAACGCTCGAACATTTGATACATATAAAGCTAATATTGTTAAAGCTACATAAGCGATTGCCGCTTGATAAATAATAAATGGAATAGTTTTTGATAGACCTTCAACAGAAGCGCGTATTTGCTCTCTTAATCTTTCAGAACTTTTATTTAAGAAATACGGAATAGATCCGCTTTGGTAACCCATTGCAAGGCTGTCGATAATATCTTCGGTAAACACCGATTCTTCTTTGAAAGCTACGGCTATAGTTTTTCCGTTTTTTAATTCGGCCAGTATTCGTCTTGAAGCTAAATCAATCTGGTAATTAGCCGAAGTATGACCTGCCATTTTAAGTGCATCAAAAAAATTAATTCCTGAATCGAGCATGATTTCGAGGCTTGAACAAAACTTTTCAAGAGCAATTCTATCAGAAAGTGTTTTGAGGTAAGGTATTTTTTGAAATAGATTATGTTTTTTCTGAGCCAGTTTTAAATCGTAGTAAGATTTTAAAAAAAGTGAAAAAGAAAAATACGTTATGCACAGCACGATCATGAGTGGTGTAAAGCTTTTAATGAGATAAGATATTAGACTTATTTTTTCTGTTATTAAATCGGGTAGGTAGGGAATAAATAAAGACGCTATAAACAGAAAATAAGGATAATAAAGGCCGTTTTTTATTTTGGCTTGTGCCGTAGCACTTTGATCGTAGCTTTTAGAAAGCGATTGATACACATACACGAGTTTTCCAGATTTTTCACCGGCTTCGATGAGTGGGATGTCAAAAATTGGTACAAGCCCAGTTGTTTTGAGTAAGCTACTTAAGGAGTCTCCTCTTTGAAGTTGTTGATGAATATAAATTATTTTTCGTCGATGTTCGGTGAAGTTTTCTGATGTGCTCAGGGTTTCAAAAAATGGAATGAGGCCTACTCCAGTGTGGAGCATAATAGCGATGTTGTTATAAAAAAAACTTAGTTCTAGAAGGCTCATCTACTGAGGTAACTTTTGCGTTTTAGATTTTAAAAAATTAGATACAGTTTCAATGGCCTTAGAAGTAGTGCTAGGTGAAGTAATATCTCCAGCTAATACATGTTCAGGAGTTGAAAACTCAACAAAGGTTTTTTGCGTAGAACCAAGGTTTTGTAAGGAGCTCACAGCTTTTTGAATATCAACCACAGTATCTTGGGCTGTCCACAGAACTAAGCTTGGTGTGCGAATCTCTGTTAAATCTAGATTTTCAATTTCGCGAATAACATCTGTCATGGCGCGCACGCCATTTACACTGTAGCGGGTGGTCCAAAATTTGTCTTGGTTTTCATGTTTAGGGTGCCACTCGTGGTAAGGACCAACAACCAATCTTGCAACCCAGTAGCCTAACGGCCCAGAGGCCAGAATTCCTTTGGGGTCGCTAATTCCGAAGTTAGGCGAAATGAGAACTAACGAGTCGATATCTTTATGTCTTGAAGCTAACCAAACAGCAAGGCTCGCGCCAGTAGAGGTTCCTACAACAATTATATTATCACCAATTTTTTTTCCGACAGCATAGGCTTCTTCTGCATCTTGAAAAAGTTGATCTGATTTTAAATCCAGCATTAATCCATTTTCTAAGCCATGTGCAGTCAATCGGGGAAAATAAACATTCATCTTAAATTGTTCTGCTAAAGTTTCTAATACTGGAGATATTTCTTTAGGTCCTGCAGAAAAACCGTGTAGGTAGACA
>JBEBIK010000424.1:0-1969 GCA_040080445.1 Pseudobdellovibrio sp. | reverse complement strand
TAGCCATCATGAATGTGCTTCATGATGGACTAGGTGATTCAAAATATCGTCCTACAATAAAATCGCAAGCGAGCGCCAGTTCAAAACCACCACCCAGAGCAAAACCATTAACAGCAGCGATCACTGGAATTTTTAATAAATTTAATTCATGAAATACAGATTGCCCTTTTTGTGAAAAAGCCTGCGCCTGATCTGAATTTAAATCTATCATTTCTTTAATATCAGCACCTGCTACAAATGATTTTTCTCCGCTACCCGTAATAATAAGTGCCTTAACATCTTCAAAACTCATTTCTGAAAGCTGACGACAAGCATCTGCAAATTCATTTAGTAACGAAGTATTGAGTGCATTTAAAGACTCTGGACGATTCATGGTTAAAATCCATAAACCATTTTCTTTATGTTCTAATTTAATACTTTGATATTCAAAACCCATATAATCTCTCTTTTTTCTTACTTTGCGTAATTGTAAAAACCACGACCAGATTTTCGACCTAACCAACCAGCTTCTACATATTTAACTAATAGCGGGCATGGGCGATATTTTGAGTCTCCCAAACCTTCATGTAGAACATTCATAATGGCTAAGCAAGTGTCCAGACCGATGAAGTCTGCTAAGGTAAGTGGCCCCATTGGTTGATTGGTTCCAAGCTTCATGGCCTGATCAATACTTTCTACTGACGCAATACCTTCATGTAATGTGTAAACCGCTTCGTTGATCATCGGCATTAATACGCGATTAACAATAAAACCTGGCATATCTTTAACAGATTCTACAAAAACCTTTCCTAGTTTTTCAGCCAAATCTTTAGTTGTTTTGAAGGTCTGGTCAGATGTTTGTAAGCCTTTGATGCCCTCTACTAATTGCATGAGCGGTACGGGATTCATAAAGTGCATTCCTGCCACTTGATCAGGGCGCTTAGTAACAGCTGCAATTTTTGTAATTGAAATTGAAGATGTGTTCGAAGTTAGAATTGCGTCTTTCTTAACAATTTCATCTAGTTCGCGAAATATCTTAAGTTTAAGCTCGATATTTTCAGTAGCCGCCTCAACCACAAAATCACAGTCACTCAAGTCTTTCATAGTTGAAGTAGTTTTGATTTTAGCTAACAAAGATTTTTTCTGATCCTCGGTCATCGTTGTTTTTTTAATTAAACGATCGCAGCTGCCAGCAATGGTTCCAAGACCTTTGTCTAATGACGCTGGAGAAATATCAAACATTACAACTTCAAAACCACAGCTCGCTGCTACTTGAGTTATGCCATTTCCCATTTGTCCCGCACCGATTACGCCAATTTTTTTTACCAATGAAATATCCATAAAAATCTCCATCAAAGCCATTAACAGGCTTTCAGTGTGTTAAATTTAAGCAATACTGCTGAATATAAAAAGCATCAAAATATATCAAAGAACTAGCCTTGATTGCAGCTAATTCCCCTCTGAGAATAGAGTTAGATGCTATTTGTCATACTCAGCTCCATTTTATTAAACCTCACTACGGCAAATGCTGCTATTTCGCCCGATTCAAGCACAAAATCGGTTTTCGAAGTGCCTTTCTATAAGTCAACAACGAGCCTCTTCCCTTCTGGCTCTACGACTATTGAAAATTTAAAAAAGCAAGTTGTAGGCAGCCAACAAGCTTCAGCCAGGCTCTACAAATGGAATAAAATTTACTTTAGCAGGGATGAAATCAAACCTCTTTTTGCAGCCCACCTATCACGTTACGTCATCGATTCTAAAACAACAGCGCGGTATAAGGTCATTGATACCAACATAAATAGCTTACAACTTTTTAGTGAAGATAAAAAAATACTCACTAAAAAAAGTATTAATGAAGTAATACCTGATGCTTACGACACAGGTTTTGTTATGGCGCTTAAAGATATTTACCTTAGAACTTCCTTTCGTGAATCAACTTTAAGTATTTCAAATGTATTAACTACAATTCCGCAGGGCACTAGACTTGTGG
>JBEBIK010000423.1:0-1975 GCA_040080445.1 Pseudobdellovibrio sp. | reverse complement strand
CGTTTAGGGTTTGTCGTATCACAATGAGACTGAGAATTTAATACATATATATATAAGAGCAGATAACTACTGCTCACGTTTTTAAATCAAATGAGGTACAAACCAGTTTGAAATATGGGGTTTATTTTGAAGGCGTTTTATCTACTAACTGCAGGACTATTTCTCTTTTCGTGCGAATCTTCTTATCAACATAAGTTTGAATTAGCTCTCAATGCTCATATTGAAGCTGAAGATTCACTCGAGGCTGCAAGTGGATGTAAGGGTATATTCGAAAATCTTAAGCAACAAGATACAGAAGAGCTTTGCCAAGCCATGACTGAAGTGAGCACAGCTGAATTTTCAGTTTGTGAAGATACCATTCGCGCAGCTTTAGCTGCCAACGACCTTAAGCTCTGCACTAAACCTATCGAACGTAAGCTGAATTTACTTGAGCAAGAGAGAAATAAAGGTCTTAAGCTTTCAGCCTATCCTCAACATGAAATTCAACCGCTTATAAACTTTCAATTGCCCACAGAAATTCAGTACCGTGATTTGTCAGAAGGCTACTTAGCCACTTACGGCGGTGTAAACGACAAAGAAGTGATACTCACTTTTGACGATGGTCCGCATCCGCTCATCAGCCCTGCTATTTTAAAAACTTTAAAAGCAACAAATACCAAGGTTCACTTTTTTGTCTTAGGTGAGCACGTGCAAGCTTACCCTGATATCACTCGTTTAATGGGTACTGCTGGCCACTCTGTGGGTAATCACACGTGGGATCACGCCAATATGCAAAAGCTCACGGAAGCAGAGGGCTTGGCACAAGTTAGAAACACTCAAAAAATTATTTTTGATACTCTAGGATGGGTAGATCCATTTTTCAGATTTCCCTATGGAAACCGCGTTGCTGAAGTAGAAGAGTATTTAAAACTCAATCAAATGGCCAATTTTTTATGGGTGGTGGATTCTAACGACTGGAAAAAAGTTGAAGACGATGGAAAAACTTTACGTACAAATTTAATGGTTATTAACGATGTAATGGCACAGCTTTCAAAACGTGGCCGAGGCATTATATTGTTTCATGATGTGCACTTAAGAACTGCTGAGCTTTTGCCTGAGCTCTTAAAAAGACTTTATGAAGCTGGTTATAAGACAGTCATGTTGCAAGCCACTGATGTAAGCCTTAGAACGCATCCTCCGGTGTTAAGTGAAAATAGATAAAGACCGCCCTTCTACTTGGAAAAAGTACGACTCTGATAACTGCATACGTTGCAAAGGCAACTGTTGTGCAATGCCAGTAGAAATAAAAGCCTCAGATTTAATACGCTTAGAAATTGCCACTCAAGATGAAGTTGATAACTCTGTTAAAAAGCTCGCTAAAAGATTAAAAAAAGAAGGTTACATTTCGTCTTATCGTGATGGCACCGAATTTTTTATGCTCACACAAAAGCCCAATGATGATTGCTATTTTTTAGACTCTAAAACTCGTCTCTGCAGCGTCTATGAAAAGAGACCCGATACCTGCCGTCAGTTTCCGTCTCAAATGGGTACTAGAGTCGGCTTTTGCCCAGTCGAATTCAATTAGCTCGAAAACCATGACTGTAAAGCCTTTGGACGCTCTCGGTGACCAAAAGAGTCGTATTTGGGTGTGTGTATCAAAACGAGTGAACTATAACCTCTATATTATATATGAGTCGTGCCAATTGGTATTGTTTGTGCTCCTACATCTGGTAAGGGAGAACATATGGAAACAAGTCTTAACAGAAATGAAAGAATAATTGCAGTCGTAGCCTTCGTTACGATCTCAGCTTTCTTTGCTATGTTTATGATGGCTAACCGTACTCATCCAAAAGCTTCAGCTCAATTTGAGTCCGACTCGGCAATTGATTATAAAATGGCAAGACCTGAAGAAGCTTATTCAGAATATACTCTTGATGGTCGCGAAATCGATCAAACTTATGAAGGCCTTAAGCCTAAAGAAGAAAAATTAAGTAAA
>JBEBIK010000422.1:0-1978 GCA_040080445.1 Pseudobdellovibrio sp. | reverse complement strand
AAAAAACTAACTCATCATATACAAAATCAAAAAACTTTATTTCTACTTTTGTATGGCGGAGGCCTTCGCATTAGCGAAGCCTGCAATTTGAAGTGGTCTGATATTAATTTTAAAGAAAAAAGAATACTTATTTTAGGTAAAGGAAACAAAGAGCGCTATGCAGTCCTTCCTAGTTTTTGCATGGATCATTTAAATGCCATGTTTAAAAAACGAGAATCTAAAAACACTTATGTATTTGGCGATAATCCACTGAATACTCGAACTGGCTATGAATATATAAGAACAATTGGTGCATCTGCAGGTCTTATGAAGCCACTTCATCCACACTCTCTACGACATAGTTACGCCACTCACCTGCTAACTAGTGGCACGAACCTAAGGACCCTACAAACTTTATTAGGACACGAAAGCCTTCAAGCCACTGAGAAGTACACGCATCTGAGTGTCGATCACTTGGCGCGTTTAATTGAACAAACGCACCCTCTAAGAAAAATAAAACTAACTAGCTAATTAAGCTTTTGATTTTTTAAAACGAATTTCATTTAAAGCTAAATAAAATAACGGCACGACAAATAATGTAAATGCAGTTGATACAATTGTACCACCAATGATGACCAAACCCATTGGTTGACGTGTTTCGTGGCCGAGCCCACCACCTAAAACGAGTGGCGTAGCAGCCATTACTGTAGCCACTGATGTCATAAGAATTGGTCGTAAGCGAACTGGGCACGCTTTTAACAATGCCTCTACATAGCTTAATTTTTCTTGGTGACGCACTTGTGTTGTAAACTCAATCAACATAATAGAATTCTTCTTTGCAATACCCATTAATACGATCAGCCCTATGAAACTGAAAAGATTTAAAGAAGATCCCGTCATCCATAAAATTAAGAACGCACCAGTCGCCGAAAATGGTAACGCCATCAAAACCGAAATAGGATCGCGAAAAGAATTAAACTGTACAGCTAAAATCATGTAGGCCACGAGGATACCGATCAAAAGAACCAAATAAAGATTTTGGAAGCTAGAACTGAATCCTGCCGCAGCACCTTCAAGATTAAAACTGTATCCTGGTGGAAGAGTTTCATTTGCAATAGTTTTAGCTTTTTCGAGAACCACACTTTGCGATTGACCTGGAGCTAAATTTCCGTAAACAGAAATCGATCTCTGGCGATTAATACGATTGATAGATTGCAAGGCTTGTTTGTTTTCGCCAACTACTAAATCTGCTAGAGATACCATGTTGCCATAGTTATTACGTACAAAAAGTTTTTGCACATCTTCCTTATTTTTAAGTTGCTCTTCTTTAACTTTAAATCTGATATCGTATTTTTTTCCGTCAGCCATGTATTGACCAGCTCTTAAACCCGCAATACTCACTTGAAGAACTTGCGAAACCGCATCAGCACTAACTCCACGACGTATCAAAGTATCACGATCAGGAGTAAGAGTGAGTTCTTTTTGACCAATTCGATAATCTGTATCTACGTCAACCCCCAGTTTTTGATCTTCAAGTTTTGTAATCATCTCTTGAGCTTTATCATTTAAAACTTGTAAATCTGTTCCACGTAAGTTGAAGGCAATCGGATTTAAACGACCTGTCGTTAAATTTCTGGCCGAGATATCACGCATAGAAACGCGCAAACCTTTAATATTTTTAGATTTCTCACGCAGTAAATTCATAATCTGAGTGTGATTCATCTTACGTTTTTTTTGGTCTACAAGGGTAAGTGGTGTAAATAATTGACCTGGCCCAATTGAAATCATGTAGCCAGAAATTTCGGGAATTTCGTTCAACATAGTTTGCAGTGGTTCTGCTAATTTAATAGTTTCATCTAAAGCAGTACCCGGCACTTTTGACTGCGCGGTTAAAATAATTAAGTTCTGATCTTGAGATGGAACAAACTCCTGCTTGATTTTAGTTAATAAGGTCATTGATAAAATAAATAACCCCATAGAAATAGCCAAAATTTTATAT
>JBEBIK010000064.1:0-9072 GCA_040080445.1 Pseudobdellovibrio sp. | reverse complement strand
ACCTTTATATCTTTAATAGCGATAATTTCAGATTGTTTTAAAATACTTTTTTTAACTTCTTCTAGATTAACTGAGGATGGAGTTTTACCTCTGAGCATATTAATCGATTCACGAAATAAACTCCAAGTGCTAAAAATAATAATTACTGAAATCAGAGCGCTAATTGCCGGATCAATCCAGAAAATAGACTGATAATAAATAACGACTCCTGTTACAACCACTCCTAGTGAAACCGCTGCATCGGCCATTAAATGTAAGTACGCCGACTTCATGTTGAGATCGTGATGGTGCCCATGGTGAAACATACGAGCCGATAAAAAATTAATAAAAAATCCAATTGAAGCCACGATTATCATGGTGCTGGCCACAGGAGCTTGCAAAGAATAGTAGCGCTCATAGGCTTCAAATATAATCCATATCGAACTGATTAAAAGCAAACTGGTGTTAATAAAAGCTGCATAAATTGAAAATTTTTTTGTAGCGACTTTTTTAGATAAAACAAAACCTAGCCACGCAATCATTAAACCAAAAACATCTGTTAAATTATGAATAGCATCTGAAACTAAAGCTAGTGAGTTATGAATAATACCGAAATAAATTTCAACAAAAACAAAAGCTAAATTTAAAGAAATACCAATCTTAAAAATACGATCTGGCACAAGAGCTGTTGAATGTTGATGATCATGATCACATTTATCTTTTGACTGATTCAAGTTTATAAACCCCTAGTTTTACTGATATGCGTGTTTATAAGGTACATTTTACTTAGCCCAGCAGTCTATCGTGTATATTTAATTTATATTTAAGCGACTTCAGAGGTTTATATGGACAAAAGTCGCGTGCTTAAGTAGTTTAGGCCGCGTGAATACAGAAAATACCACCTTAAAATTCAGTGATTTAGCCCTAAACGAAACTATCTTGGCCGCCGTTAAAAAAACGGGCTATGAGACTCCTACGCCTATTCAGGCACAGGCCATACCCCACTTATTGTTGGGTAAAGATCTTTTGGGTTGCGCCCAAACAGGAACTGGTAAAACAGCAGCTTTTGCGCTTCCAATTATTCATAATCTCGCTCAGTCAAAATTTAATGTTCAGCCTAAAAACGTTAATTGCTTAATTTTGACTCCCACTCGCGAATTGGCTTTGCAAATTTATGAAAATTTCAAAACTTACTCTGCTGGTCTTAAAATTAAAACAGCTGTTGCTTACGGTGGTGTTGGAATTACTCCACAAATTAAAGCCGTTCAAGATGGCGTTGACGTATTGATCGCAACTCCCGGACGCTTACTTGATCTTATTGATCAAAGAAAATTATCTTTAACTCAAGTAAAAACTTTTGTACTTGATGAAGCCGATCGCATGCTCGACATGGGTTTCATTCACGATATTCGTAAAGTTTTATTTATGATTCCTAAACAGCGTCAGACTTTGTTTTTCTCAGCTACTATGCCACCAGAAATTGAAAAACTAGCATCTACGATGTTAACTAATCCCGTGCGCATTACTGTAAATCCGGTTTCTTCGACTGCTGAAAAAGTTGAACAATACGTCATGTTTGTAGAGCAATCTCGTAAGCGCGATTTATTACGTCACTTATTATTAAATCCAAAATTCTCTCGCGTTATTGTATTTACTAGAACTAAACACGGCGCTAACCGCGTATCTGAAGTTTTAACTAAAAATAATATCCCATCTGAGGCTATTCACGGCAACAAATCTCAAAATGCCCGTCAACGCGCTTTAGAGTTATTTAAAAATAATAAAATTCAAGTTTTGATCGCTACTGATATTGCTGCTCGTGGTATTGATATCGATGGTGTTACACATGTAATTAACTACGAAGTACCAAATATCTCTGAAAGCTATGTTCACCGTATCGGTCGTACAGCTCGCGCTGGCTCTGCTGGTGTTGCGATTTCTTTCTGTGATGTAGAAGAAAAATCCTTTATTCGCGATATCGAAAAACTAATTGGTCAACCAATACCTGTTGATCGCGAACACCCATTTCACTCACACGCAGTTGAAGAATCAGCTACGATGTCTTCAGGCAAAGCTAAAGCGCAATTTGAACGTAATAATAATCGTCAAGGTGGTAGAGGCGCTCGTGGCGGCGGTCAAAGACGTACTCCAACTGGCGAGCGCGACTATAAACCTAAGAAAAAAACTAGCTTTTTTAATCGGTTTAAAAGCAATAAACAAAGCTCCGCTAGCAAATAAAAATATTATTCTAATAACTTCTTAAGAGCAGCATCATCTTGTTGCTGCAAAGTTGGAGTACCGTTATTTAGACTTGCGGCAGCTCTACCAATACGGTCACTTAAGAATTTTTCGTCTACTTTGTTTTGTAAAAAGCTAAGAGTTGAAATTGCGATTTCTTTTTGAGGAAAAGTCGCAATACTCTCAACAGCTTGGGCGCGAAGAACAGTCTCAAGTTCTCTTTTACGATCCCACTTGGTTCCATTAATATTTTTACTATTACCTACAAAATTCTGCAAAGCCAGAAGAGAGGCTGTATCGTTTCTGAGAGACAATAACTCAATAGCTAAAGCTCTTTGGTCGCCATCTTTTTTATCATCAGATATAATCTCAAACATACCATCCACATCTTGTGTCGACATCTCTTTAGCTAAAAGCTTAAGTCTAGACTGCACTTCTTCTGGATCGTTTTGCAATTGGGCCATTTGCAAAGATTCGGCTTTAAATTTAGCTACGAATTTTTTCTTAATTTCGTTATTTTCGCCCTGATCAAAAAGAATTGGCACGGCTGTCACTGCAACTGGAGTGCTCACCACTTCCTTTTGCTGAGATTTTTGCGCTAAATTTTCACGTAACTCAGTTCTTCTGGTTAAATCGTATTCAACAAAAAAAACTGTAGCTACCAAACCTACGATATAAATATAGTGAATCGTTTTCATTCTTTTACCACCTCAAAGCCGTCATAAACGGGAGTTGCAATCAGACCTGAATACAGGTTATTGGTTTCTGTCCACGGTATCAATGCATTTCCAGAGGTAATCTGAATTTGCCCGTTATTTTTTAAAACTAAATTCTGACCTTTATAAACGATTACTTCTTTGTTTTGAGGGTCCCAATTAGCTGAAACGCTTACAAGTCTTTGAGTTTGAGGCTGATAGTTAAAAACTTCTCCAGTTGAACTCACTATGTAAAGACCAGACTGAGTTTTACCCAAAGTTGCTGTAGACGTGCGAGCGACGTTAAATGGAATGGCCTGCTCGCTTCCCCATGCGCCACTTGGAAAGTTATAAGAAGCTAATTTGTTAGTAATTGAAATTTTAACGACGTAACGTTTAATGCCAGCATCAAATTCTTCAAAGTCTTTAAGAGTTTCATTTTTTTCAGCTAATAATTTGTAGTACGAGTAAGTATCGCTCACAACATCTGTAAAACCTGAATTCTGATACAGCTCTACAGCTAAAGCTTTTAAGCCATCAAATAAAACTCCACCAAAGCTGGTTCTCTTGAGACGACCAGCTACTTCAGGAACTTCTCTTTTGTACCAAGTGCCGTTATCGAATAAGTGAGCTTCTTTACGGTCCATAGTTAAAGCTAAGACCGCCTCACGCGATTGAATAATAGGCGTATTAAAGAAAATATTGCTTCTAGCAATAGCCATCAAGCGCGCCATCTTTTTATAAACCGGATGGAAGTTTGCTCCTTGCACAGAAACGCGGGCGTAATATTCCATTTCAACAGCGTGCGAGCCGCCATAAGAATAATTTGTGTCGCAACCCGAAACACTCGAACCTTGGTAAGGACCTTGATTACAACCAATGTGTCTAAAACCCGCTGTATGGCGCGCTTCATGAACAAATGTTCCGACACGTCCTAATGTAGAAAGCTTAGCCCATCCGTCTTGCATCGTGAAGTATCCACCGCTGTTATAAGCCGTTGCGTATGGAATATCATTACCACGTTCGATGCCACGAGTTTCGTTTTTCAGCCATCCGTAATAATTATTGCCGTCAACAAAACCACCAATAAATTTATTAGCAGTATTATTTGCGAAACGACCTTGTTCTAAAATTTGAATATCATTAAATAATTTTTTTGTTTCTACGTTCGAATTACAAAGTTCAAGCCCGCCAAAAGATTTTACATCAATTCTAAAATCAGCAACGTAGCGGTTCGCATCGGCTGAATTTGTACAAGTAAAGTCGGGGTCTCTGTAAGGAATGTCTTGGGCCAAAGCCGTGCTGTAAAAACCTAGTAACATCAAAGCTGCTAAAAATAATTTGTTCACGAGATCCCCTCTGGTGGCTCAAAAGAAAGCTATGAAAATGCTACCTGAGACGTGAAGGGACTCAACTAAATTGATTTAGACGCAATGCAGTTATTGCGCATTTTTTTCAATTAATCTTTTGTTCATCATCGGAATAAAAGCCCAAGGTACAAATGCTAGTAACACCATAACCGAATATCCATAGGGAAGCTGTCTCGCCTCTTTTTGCTCAACTAAGTCTTCAAATTTAACAATGGCTTTCATATGGTGATGCGAATGAAAACCCAAGTTAAAGAGTGCCGTATTGGTAAGCCAAGAGTTCGTGTCCCACGAGTGATCTGGCTTAAAGGCTATGTAATGGCCTTCTGTGTTTTGCGTTCGCTGTAAGCCATAGTGTTCAATGTAATCCACTGTTTGTAATAATAAAATAGCGACTGTCGAAATCAGCCACCAGAAAATTAGAGTTTTAAAGCCAAAAACAAAAAACACCAAAACTGAAACTAAAAGAGTGTTCAGCCAATACAAGCTAACCTTTTTAGGATTAATTTTATAGGCTTTAGGAATACTTGCAAAATATTCGCGCACCCAAAAAGCATATAAAAACTCATTCTTGCGAGCTGTGGCCGGATCTAAAGGGGTTGCAACATGTTTATGATGCCCGAAAACGTGCTCTAGGCCCCAGTGAGCAAAGTTTACCAAAGTTAAATTATACACGCCAATAGCCTTCATGTGCTTTTCTCTTCTATGCACCAGTTCGTGAGCGCTCGTTATGCCGAAAGCTCCTAAAAGACTACCCGTCGATAAAATTAGCCCTATTTGCTCAGCTGCATTTTCTAGAAATTGAACTTTATAAAGAGCTAATAACAAAATTGCTGTTAAAAATACGGGAGTCGGTATTAAAGTCCAATCGGTATAACTATTTTTAAATTCATGTGATTTAAATTTAAATTTTTGAGTGATTACTTCGATAATCGGAAAAAGTATAAATAACAAAACAAAGCCAGTCCAAACAGCCCAACCACCCATATAAATTCCGAGAGCACCAATCATCATTAAAACGTAAGGAAAAAAATACACCATTTACTTCTCGTATCTTATATCAACGATAATCATATTCTCATCACCGCTGGGTTTATTAACTTTTACTTCATCATCAATTTTTTTACCTAAAATAGCTTTTGCCAAAGGCGACATCCATGAAATTCTTTTAAGTTTAATATCAATTTCATCTTCGCCAACAATTTGGTAAATCACTTCTTCGCCATCTTCATTTTCAAGAGTTACTTTTGCACCAAATAGCACTTTATCAGATTTCATCTCGGATGGGTCAATAACTTCTGCGGCCTGCATGCGCGTCTTTAAAAAATGAAGGCGTTTGTCGATTTCGCGCAAACGTCTTTTACCATATTGGTAATCGGCATTTTCAGACCTATCGCCATTACTGGCTGCCCAGGTAACAACGGTTACGGTTTTAGGTCGCTCAACACTTAATAAATTAACATATTCAGCTCTCAGTTTTTCAAAACCTTCTGGCGTAATATAATTCTTTTTATCGGTCATCATAACTTAGAGTTCAAACCATCTTTAAGAGCCGACTTCATCGCTCTTAATGCTGGAATAAAACTAATCAGAAGGCTACTCACTAACATAATCAGTAAATAGAGAATCTCGTTAAATGAAAAAATAGGAGCTTGTAAGTAAAGTCCGTAATTAGATTGCAACCATGGTCCAAATGTAATTTCTAGAATAACTTTAACAGCGCAAGCAATAGCTATAGCCATTATGCTGATTAAAAATGTTTCCATTAATATCAGTCCCACAATATTTTTTAAAGATGCTCCCACGGCTCTTAAAATGGCCATCTCTCTACGTCTTTCATTGAGCGAAGTCATAATCGCAATTAACATTGAAATAAGACCTACGGCCATTACTAAAAATGAAAGTGTTTTTAAAACTTTTTCAATCATTGATAACGAAGTCCACATTTCAGAAAGCACCACACCTGGAATAACCGCCAGTAAAGGCTCATCTTTATATTCGTTTATCCATCTTTGTAGCTTTAAGGTTTCAATTCTGTTTTTTGTTCTTAAAAAGAATGAAGTAATCGTTTTTGGTTTGACCATTTCTGGTTTAATATCAGAGGCTTTAATTTGCTTTTCTTCTGAAGGGGCACTACCTGTTTGCCAATCCAAGTGAATAGCTTCTATAGCCTCTAAAGAAATATAAAGTGCGCGATCTAATGGTGTTCCAGTTGGCTTCATCACACCTTTTACTTTAAAAGGTTTATCGCTGTGCTCTTGAACAGCAATGCCAGAGGTAACCCCATGCGCCACTACAACATCTGAGCCCACTTGGTAACCTAAAGTTTTGGCTACGTCAGCACCAACCACCACATCGAAGTATTCTTTAAAGGGCTCACCCGAAGCAAATTCAACTTGTTCTTTAGACCTAAATTTATAATATTTAAAAAAATCTTGATTTGTAGCTACAACTCTAAAGCCTCGGTGCCCGTCGCCTAAACTGTAAGGAACAGTCCAGTCTACTTCTGGGCGATTTCTGATTTCATCATAACTTTCAATCGAAACATTTTGCGTAGCCTGACCAATATTAAATACCGAATACAAAACAATTTGTAACGGGCCAGATCTTGCACCCACAATAAGATCAACTCCAGAAATACTTTGTGTAAAGCCGTCTTCAGCAGCACGTTTAATACGCTCCACGCTCATTAATAGTACTAAGCTCAGCACCATCGAAAAAACAGTTAGCACTGTTGAAAATCTACGATTTTTTAAAGACTTCAATGCTAAATTCATCCAAGTCATAATAACTCCGGAGCGAAGAATTGAACTTTATTAAGCTCAGCTAAACTAATTGATCTATCAAAGAGTTTAGACATAGTTAAGTCATGGCTTACGAATAATACACTCGTTTTGTGTGCACGACATAAATCAAAAAGTATTTTTAAAAAATTCTCACGATGATTATAATCAAGAGCAGAAGTTGGTTCATCGGCTAAAATTAATTTAGGTTTTTTAATGAGAGCACGGGCTACAGCTACTCGCTGCTGCTGTCCTACAGACAATTTTGAAACCGGACGGTCTATATACTCAATCAAACCTAAATTTTTAACTAAACTTAAAAGCTCTTGTTTATCAAGTTCAGTTTTCTGAAATAAAAATGGTAACTGAATATTTTCAAGCACCGACAAATATGGAATTAAATTAAAACTCTGAAATATATACCCAATGTTTTCAGCACGAAAATGATCGAGACCACCATCTTTCATTTGCGATAAATCTTGACCACAAACTTTTAATGTTCCAGCTTGGTTTTTTAGAACACCTGCAACTAACTCAAGTAAAGTCGATTTACCAGAACCAGATGGTCCGTATAAAAACACAATCTCACCCTGTTTGATATCAACAGAAGGTAAATCGAGTATGGCATGATGGTCGTAAGAAAATTTTAAATCGCGAATTTCAATTGCATTCATCATTTGTAATCTTCAACCTCAACACCTTCCAACTCGAACGAAACTTCTCCATACTGTGATCTAACTGTATTAACTTTAAATTTTCCATAAACCCAGATCGGCATTCCTGGGTTAGATTCGGTGCCCTTTTTCATACGTACATAAACCATTTGATTTGGTGGTGGAGGTGGAACATGAATGCAAGCTTGCGGAGTTGGCACTAATAAAAACTCAGTAACTTTTCGTTGGTTGTCTTCAAGCGGCACCATGAAGCCCGGAATTTTTACGAGCTTACCTTCGAGTTGCTTAATTTCAGTGGGTGCATTTTGGGTAATATAATCCATCTGATTGAGTAGACGCCAATCAATTTCTACACCTTCGCCGTGACCCGCACCTTGAATTAAGTAGACGCCAGCTCCAACAGCTGCCGAAAATACAAGAATTGCGACCAGTAACCATTTCATTTTTTATCCTGTCCATAAAATTTAAACTTTAAACAGCAAACCTAGTTTGCCATTTAGAGGATGTATAGGTTATGCTTTACTTTCTTATGAGTAAATACCAGAGCGTACGCGGCACGAGAGATTTATTACCGGAAGTTAAACAAGCTTTTCGTCAAATTGATAAAATTGCCTATAAAACAGCAAAAAACTATGGTTTTAAAGAGATCGAAACTCCTATATTTGAATTTTCTGAAGTTTTTCACCGTTCTTTGGGTGAAACCTCTGATGCCGTTAGCAAAGAAACCTATACTTTTACTGATCGTGGTGGCGACTCCATCACCTTAAGACCTGAAGGCACCGCTGGTGTTGTGCGCGCTTTTGTCAGTGAAGGCTTAGCTCAGCTCACTCCACTTAAGCTTTATTACTATGGCCCAATGTTTAGATATGAACGTCCACAAAAAGGTAGATACCGCCAATTTCATCAATTAGGTGTTGAAGTATTAGGTTTAGAATCAGCCTTAGCTGATGTTGAGTGTTTAGATTTAGCTTGGACTATATTAAAAAATTTAAAATTATCTGAGAGATGTCTTTTAGAAATCAACACTCTTGGTGATGTAGAGTCTAGAAACGCCTACCGAACAGCTTTAGTTGAATATTTAATTCCGTTTAAAGAACAGCTATCAGCAGACTCAAAAGTACGCTTTGAAAAAAACCCAATGCGTATTTTAGATTCTAAAGACGAAGGCGATAAAAAAATCGTAGCGGGCGCGCCAATCATGGAAAACTACTTAAACGAAAGTTCTAAAAAGTTTTTTGCAGATGTACTTGGTGGCTTAGAAAAATTAAAAATACCTTATCAAATCAATTCAAAATTAGTTCGAGGGCTTGATTACTACTGCCACACTGTTTTTGAA
>JBEBIK010000421.1:0-1982 GCA_040080445.1 Pseudobdellovibrio sp. | reverse complement strand
TAAATATGTCGACGATTACGCACTCGTTAAATATCAAAACTACGAGGGCTATGTAAACTTATCTGAACTAATTACGAAGTTCGACTTTGCCACTTTTGTTTTTGCCAAAAACGAATGGCACCAAGTTCGCGGGCGAAATTTCGATAAGATCATGACCAGTAAAAATCTTAAAATTTCTTTGAACGAGATCAAGGGAGTTTTAACTCCCGATACTCGCGGAATAATAGCCTCCAATAATCAAAAAATCCCAATGTGGAGCCAGATCGAAGTAACTAAAAACAAAATCACAACTTGGAATCAAAGTCTCTTAAAAGAACATGGTAAAGTTTGGTGGAAAGCTACTGGCGAGATAGAACAAATCTATTACACAATTGATGAACTACTTAAAAAACAAATTTCATCGGTTTCGTTTCACCCCAACAACCCACTTAAAGGCATATTATCTTCAGATGGCGTTTACATCACCGAAGATGGTTACTCTTGGAGAAAATTACAAAAATTTGAAAACTTCAATGGCCCTGTCAATTACTTCAATGATTTACTTTTATTCGTAGGCAACTTTCGCAGCACCGACGGTGGTAAAACTTTTGACAACTATATTCAGATCGATAAATTGGCTTCTGCTATCGAATATCAATTCGGCTTTGTTCCTAAAAAAATGCAAGTTCGTAAAATTGAAACTTTTACTCCTTTTCGCATAAAAATTGAAATTGAAACAGGAACTCGTAAAATCAAAATGGAAAGCCCTCTCTTCGCTCAAGACTGGAAAGCTGTTAAGAGCTAGCGTATATTACTACAACATCCTTCAAGCTGATACAACCTAACCTAAAGGCGACCTATCACTAAACCTAAAAGACCTTACAAGAAGCTCTCAACTTATCATGAGTGGATCACCGATGGTACGGTTACATTTTAAAATTTATTCGAATAAATAACTAAATGAAATTTTATAATAATTATCTCTAAGTTTATAACTCGTACTATTCTGCATTTTATAGCCAGCAAGCCCACCTAATAAGTATTTACTACTACCAAAGTTAGCATCTAGGCCGGCTTGCAAATCCAAACCTAAGCCAAAAAAATCAGAATTAAATTTACTCGGTGCTACTAAATCTGAAGCCACCTTCAATTTGTAATTTGGCGTTAAAAAGTACTCGACGCCAACACCTGCAAAGAAATCTAGACTTTTCGAGAGCACCACATTGGTAACGCTTTCTAGATTAAAGATAATACTTTCTTGCAATCTTGCTCTAGCAAAAAAATCCCAACCAACCGCAGATCCAATTATATAATTTGCATCTAGCCCAAACAATATTAGGTTATTATTAAGTATTTTTAAATTAAGCACTTCTTTATAGTTACTATTAAAATATACAGAAGGAATTACTGTTAATTTGTTTTTTTTAAATTTAACTTCTAGACCCTCTCCAATATAAGGGCTTAATGTGGCTTTCCAATTATCGTTTTCGATCATAGTTTTATGTGTTTTAAAAAACAAACCTAAAGACCAACTTGTTTTTTCTAACGAGCTGTCTTTATTTTCCGTCATTGGTAGCACATTATAATTGGCAATTTTATCCTTTAAACTGTCTTTATTTTGCAATTCACTTTCGCGCTTATTTAAAATTTCTTTAATTTCTACATCTTGAGCCTCAAGTCTTTTTATTTTTCCATCTTTATAAATCCAATTAAAATCATCGCACTTTCTTGGAATAACTAAAATAGTTCCGGGCTTTACTGTATCTACATCCACTAATTTATTAATCGACTGCGCCGTATCGATCGAACAACTCTCGCACCAAATAGGTTGCAATTTAAAGTAATTCATCAAATTAGAAACCGTGTGTTGTTTTTTAATTCTGTATCTATCTACAGAAGTTTCGAAACAGACTCCTTGAGGTTTTTTTTCGATGTAGCGAGTTGTTTTATTTTTGGAATCGTCTGAAAGTTTTTGTGCATGTACAGCTTGAATTATATATAAT
>JBEBIK010000063.1:0-9094 GCA_040080445.1 Pseudobdellovibrio sp. | reverse complement strand
TACTAAAACGGATGATCTATGGAACTTACACACTTTTGGATTTAGAGGTGAAGCTTTAGCGAGCGCCGCAGCAGTTTCTAAAATGACTCTTAAAAGTTTTGAAAAAAACGAAAAAAAATCTTCACAGATCGAGTCAAAATTTGGAAAGTTATCTGAGGTAAAACCCAGCTCGCAAGCTCAGGGTACGGAAATTAAAATTGAAGATTTATTCGAAAACGTACCAGCTCGTTTAAAGTTTTTAAAATCAGAGTCATCGGAAGCTGGTCAAATTAAAGCGGTTATTAAGGCTTTGGCACTAGCTCAACCCAGTGTTGAGTTTAAATTGATTAATAATGACGAATTACAATTATTTTATCCGAAGCGCAAAACGCGAATAGAGCGTGTGCAAGATGTTTTAGAAAAAAAATTATTTTTTGAAACCACATCAGTTTACAATAATTTCAAAGCTCACATAGTGTTTTCTTCTCCGCATGAAGTAGCTAAAACTTCAAAGCAGATTTGGATTTTTGCCCAAAACCGTTGGGTGCAAGATCGAGCGCTGCAAACAGCCATTATGGACGCTTACCGAAGTCTATTAATGCACGGGGAGTATCCTTATGTAGTCTTGTGGCTAGATTGTAAGCCTGACGAAATTGACGTCAATATTCACCCAACAAAATCTCAAATTAAATTTCAAGACTCATCTTCGGCATTTAGAGCTGTGCATACAGGCTTACGTCATGCACTTGAAAAAGCTCCATGGATTACGCAGCCAACAGTGCAAATGTCAGAAGCAAATACATATCAAGCTGAACCTCAAAATATGAAATTTTTTGATCATACTTTTGATCAAACCCAGTTTAAAAGTAAAGATTTTAATATTGAGAGTTTAAAATCACTCATAATTGACCCCCCTTTGGCCGCTCCCCAATTAGGCTACTGGTCATCGCTGCAAGTTTTGGGTCAGGCCAACTTAACTTATATTGTGACTCAAAAACACGATCGTCTTATAATTGTTGATCAGCACGCGGCTCACGAGCGAGTTGTTTACGAGAGTCTAATGCAGTCTTGGAAAAATAAAAATTTTCAAATTCAAAACTATTTATTTCCACTAGCCATTGATTTATCAGAAGACAAAGTCGAAGTGCTGCTTAAAAATAAAGATGAAATTCAAAAATTGGGTTTTGAAATCGAGCAATTAGGCCCTGAAGCTATTGGTGTTAAGTCTGCGCCACAGTTAATTAAAGATTCAGGTTTGCCATTAGTTTTTGAAAAAATGGCCTTAGACCTTTTGCAAAATGGTGGAAGCTTCGCTATTGAAAAAAAGATTTCAGATTTATTTGCAAGCATGGCCTGTCATTCGGTGGTAAGAGCGGGGCAGAGTTTGAGTACAGTTGAAATGCAAGAGCTTTTAAAGTCTATGGATGAGTTTGCACTATCAAGTTTTTGTCCGCATGGCAGACCGGTTTCAGTCGAAAAAACCTTTACCGAACTGGATAAACTTTTTGGGCGCATCAATTAAAGATCCAAAAAAGAAATGTATATTTGTTGTGGGCCCGACGGCTTCAGGTAAGAGTGCTTGGGCACTTGAGATGGCTAGAAAGTATAATGGCAGCATAGTTAATATCGATAGTGTGCAGTTTTATAAAGGCTTACTTATTGGTTCGGCAGCGCCAACAGAGGCTGAAAAAATGCAGGCACCACATTATTTATATTCATATGTAGATGCACCTAGAGAAATGACGGCAGGCGAGTATTTAAAAGATTTTTATGCACTCACCCAAACCGATATTAAATTTCCACTTTTTATCGTGGGTGGAACTGGTTTTTACATTCAGGCTCTTGAAAAAGGTATGTTCAATGTTGAGCCTATACCTGAGCATTTCAGAAAAGATATCGAAGAAGAGCTGGCTTCAAAGGGACCCGGAGATTTGTTTGACGAATTAATGCTTAAAGACCCAAATTCTAAAATTCATATTAATGATCATTATCGCTTAGTAAGAGCCATTGAAATTATCCGTTATACAGGACAAATTCCGAGCGAACTAAAAGCCAATCCAGAGACTAATAAAAATGAATTTGCTTTTGATTACATAAAAGTAGGATTTAATTTTGAAAAAAATGTCTTCGAAGGCAATGTTAAAAGTAGAACTGAGAAAATGATAGAAGCGGGTATTGTAGAAGAAACTTTGGGTTTTAAAAACCAAGGTTTTGAAAATTGGGCTCCGCTAAACAGTGTAGGTTACAAAGAAACTCTTAAGTATTTACGTGAAGGCAAATCCCAACAATGGTTGTCTGAAGCCATCACCCAGAGCACGATGAAGTTGATAAAAAAACAAAAGACATGGTTTAGGCGTGATAACACAATACTTTGGTCTAATCAGTCGGATAGCTTAAGCGTATTTCTATCTTAAGTTTGACGATTTTTGCCACTAAAAACATAATAGATAAATGAAAAGTATGACAGGTTTCGGTAATTTCCGAACACAAAACAATGAAGTCTCAATTGAAGTAAGTATTAGGGCCGTTAACGGAAGATTTTTAGAAACTAGGTTTCATCTCCCGCGTGGATATTTTCCATTTGAAGCTGAGCTTAAGAAAAAATTCTCTAATTTAGTAATTCGTGGAACTGTTGATGTGTACATCGCCAGAAAAGTTAAAGCCACGAGCAGTATCGGCAAAGTAGTTATTAATACAAAATTAGCGCAAGAGTACATGAAAGCTTTTAAAAAACTTTCAACGGATCTGCGCATTAATGAAAATGTTCGTTTAGAACAAATCAGTAAACAGCCTGATGTAATTCAGATTGAAGAAAATGAGAGTCTCTCGTCAAATGAAGTGAGTTTACTGAAAAAAACCTTTGAAGCAGCTCTTAAAAAATTTGATGGTGAGCGCGTACGCGAAGGCGGGGCTCTTAAGAAGGATCTACAGAAAAACTTAAAAGACTTACAAAAACACATTCAAAAAGTTTCAAAGCTGCGAGAAGAGGCAAATAAGATGCTTTTAGAGAGATTCGAGTCGAAAGTGAAGGCTCGTCTTCCTAAAGAAGTGGCAGGACAGATGATGGATCCTCAACGCATTTCACAAGAGATTGTCATTCAACTCGAAAAAGCCGATATCAATGAGGAAATAACGAGATTAGCAGAGCATATTAAGAATTTTGATAAGCTCGTAGAACTTCCCATAGTTGAGGGTAAGAAGCTTGATTTTTACACTCAAGAGCTCTTGCGTGAGGTTAATACGATTGGTTCTAAAAGTCAGGTTGCCGGAATTACAGAAGCCGTTGTTGAAGCGAAAACATTAATTGAACGTATAAGAGAGCAAGTGCAGAACATCGAATGAAGACTAGAATGATTATCGTAGCGGCTCCAAGTGGCGCAGGAAAAAGTAGTTTCGTAGAAAGATTGGCGGCTGAAGAGCCAAGATTACACGATATTATTACCTATACTACGCGCGCTATGAGAAATCATGAAAGCCCTGGCAAACCTTACTTTTTCATCTCAAAAGAAGAATTCGAGAAAAAAATCAAAGAAGAGTTCTTTATTGAGTGGGCTCAGGTGCACACCAATATGTACGGAACCTCGTTTGAGCAGATCCAAATGGCCTGGGCCCGAGATAAGGTCGTTATCATGGATATCGATATTCAGGGCGTAGTGACCTTTAAAAGCAAATATCCTGACGCCAAAACTGTGTTTATAATGCCTCCTTCGATCGAGGAGCTTAAGCGTCGCGTTATTAAGCGAGATGGTGCTCCCCCTCCAGATTTAGAGGTTCGCATGGCTAACGCCGAAAAAGAGATGACCAAGGCCCATGAATTTGATGTGCAAATCGTGAATGATGACTTCGAAAGATCTTACGCAGAATTCAAGAAAATAGTTGAGAATTGGATAGCTTAGCGCTATTCTATCAAACTTAGCATTAGACTTAACTTAACCAATATCGAGGTTTTTCAGTGGCACGCGTAACAGTTGAAGATTGCATGGATAAAGTACCTAATCGTTTTGCTTTAGTTTTGCTTGTTGCTAAACGTGCAAAGCAGCTCTTAAAAGGCAGCGATTGCACAGTAGCTACAAAAAACAATAAGTACATCGTGAACTCTCTTCGTGAAGTGGCAATTGGAAATGTAGGTTTTGAATCAAAAATCGATCCGGTTACAGCTCAAACCGAAATGTTAAAAGACTTAAACAAGTAATATCTCAAAATACAGCTACTCTTTAGTCTGTATTTGTTTAATTTTGTAAAGCCCGCTACATCAGCGGGCTTTTTTGTTTTATAATTTATGAATAAATGCTTGAGACTAATTTAGACGACAGACTACCGCTAAAACATATTAAAAATGTAGCCGAGCTCTGCGAAAAAATTAAGGCCTACCATCCCTCTGCTCCTGTTCATATTATTGAAAAAGCCTATTTGTTTTCTGAAAAAGCCCACGAAGGTCAGATGCGTAGATCAGGCGAACCCTACATTTCGCACCCATTAAACGTAGCAGGCATATTAGCTGATTTGCACTTAGATATCGACACTATAGTAACAGGCCTCTTGCATGACACTGTAGAAGATACGACGGCCACTTTAGACGACATTAAAAGAGAATTTGGCGATACCGTTGCAACCCTTGTTGATGGCGTAACTAAAATTGGTCAGATGAATTTTAGAAATAGTTTTGATAAGCAGGGCGAAAATATTCGTAAGATGATTATCGCCATGGGTAAAGACGTGCGCGTGGTTTTAGTTAAGCTATGTGATCGTTTACATAATATGCGCACGCTGAATCATATGCCTTACGAAAAACAAGAGCGTATTGCGCAAGAAACTTTAGAAATTTATTGTCCATTAGCGGGTCGCATAGGTATTAGCTCACTCAAGATTGAACTTGAAGATTTGTGTTTTAGATACTCCAGACCAGACAAGTATTATGAGTTGATCCAAGTGATCAAAAAAAATGAAAATGAAACTCAAAAATACATCGATGAAGTTAAGAGAAGTGTATTTGAAGTTTTGAGCAAAACGGCAATTAAAAATGTAAAAATTTACGGACGTTCAAAGCATTTATGGTCGATCTTTAGAAAGATGGCTTCTCGTAATTTAACTTACGATCAAATTTATGATGTCTTAGCATTTCGTATTTTAGTAACGAGCTTACCTGAGTGTTATGAAGTTTTGGGTTACATCCACTCTATCTGGAAACCAATTCCTGGCCGTTTTAAAGATTTTATCGCCATGCCTAAGTCGAACAACTATCAGTCCTTACACACCACAGTGATTGGCCCAGGTGGTGATCGTATTGAAATTCAAATTCGCACTGAAGAAATGCATCTCATTGCTGAAAAAGGTATTGCCGCACATTGGAACTATAAAGAACGCGGAAAGTTGCAGTTAAATGAACTCGAAAAAGCCAATTGGTTACGTGAGCTCGTAGCGCTTAATCAATCAGGAGAGGGCGAAGGCGCAGACGAATTTTTAGATACCATCAAAACAGGCTTAGTCGAAAAAGACATTTATGTATTTACGCCCAAGGGTGATGTGGTGGAACTTCCGGATATGGCAACACCTGTCGACTTAGCATATGCTATCCACACAAACCTTGGTGGAATGTGCACTGGTGCGCGCGTAAACGGCCGCATGGTGCCTCTTAAACATCAGTTAGCCAATGGCGACCGTGTAGAAATTATTACCTCTAAAACTCAAACTCCTTCGAAAGATTGGCTTAAGTTTTTAGTTACTAATAAAGCAAAATCAAAAGTTCGTCAGTTTGTTAAAGAAGAACAAAGACGTAACTCTATAGCTCTCGGTAAAGAAATAGTCGAAAAAGAATTTAGAAAATTTGGTATGGCCGCTGTAAAATACTTAAAAGGCCCTGAATATGATTTGTATATTAAAGATAATGGCATAGTTGATTTAGATGAGTTGTATGCACGCGTTGGATACGGAAAATTTGATGCAAATCTTTTAGTTAAAAACCTAAGCCCAGAAGCTTTACAACGTGAAGCTGAAAAAACTGAAGATTCTACTGTCATGGCCAGAATTATTAAGTCGGCTAAAGTTAAACAACGCAGATCCAATTCTTTAGTTATGGTTGATGGTATGGATGACGTGCTGGTTCACTTTGCGAAGTGTTGTGGGCCAATTCCAGGAGATTCGATTACGGGTTTTATTAGTCGTGGTAAAGGCATTATTATTCATCGCTCAAGTTGCCAGAAAGTTTTTGAAAATGATCAAATTCGTAGAGTCGATGTATCATGGACTTCAAAAACAGCAGAAGACGGGCAAGAGCGCCAAGTAAAAATTGAAGTTATTTCTCAAGACGTTCAGGGTTTATTAAAGTTGATGTCGGAGTCTTTTGCTTCGCAAGGTATTAATATTGATTCAGCGCAAATTCGTACTACGCGCGATAAAAAAGCGATTTGTATATTTGAAGTCTCAGTAAAAGACTTAGGACAGTTGTCGAATGCAATGTTGGGCCTTCAAAAAATTAAAGGCGTAATCAACGTTCAACGTTTAACAGGTTAGGGTTTTAATCTACACGGAACGGTCTTATGATCATCTTCGTAAGTCATCCACACAATTTCTTTCATTCCATTATGTTGAAAAATAAAACGACTATTGACTATATCGTCAGCTTCTAATTGAATTTCTTCTACAGTTCCAGAAAATTTAGAATTTTTAATGTCGCGAGTGACTTTAGTTCCAATAGGAAAATAAATTTTTTGATCAGGAGAACCGAATAAACGACTGGTGTAAACTACCTCGAGCATTTCAACGATATGAACACCGTCTGAAAAGTTGCGTTCTTGCTTGATTTCGTTGACTCTAATTTGGCAATCGAGGTTAAGCGCAGGGTTAGAGACATGCAGAGTTTGAGCAATGAACGACATTAAATTTACATCCATTCTGTCGACTTTTAGACCCTCTTTAGCAAAAATAAGAACCTGAGCTGAGACGGTCGTATGCATAATAATTAAAAAAACTGTTAAAAGTATTTTCAAAACACCCTCCTAAATCGAAAACTATAGATAAACTATAAGTGATCTGCAATTCAGCAATTTCGATTAGATGTATTAGTAAATCTTATACGCAATTAGGGATTAATCATTTTTCGAGCTTTAAGAAAATCTAATTCTTTAAAAGCTTTGATATCTATTATTTTAAGTGGCTTACCAGTTGAATTATTAATAACAGGATTGGTGAAGCTCCAAAGAACATCGCCATTATAGTTAATTTCATAAATTGTAGCTTGGTCATTAAAGAAAAATGAATTTTGGCTTAATTCGTATACCCAACCAAATGTTGTAGATAGAAAACTTTTAAGTGGGTGTCTTTGGTACTGCCAAATTATTTCTTTATTGAGCGGGTTAAACTCTATTAAGCGTGAGTGCTCAGAGTACATTATTAAATTTTTATTAATATAGCGCTCTCGCGTAATGGGATACTTTATATTAAGTAAAGAATTAAAATAGATAGAAGCTGTAGTGTCTTTATCGATTATATCGCTAAAATAGGCTAAAATAGTCCCGCGTGAGGTTACTTGCAGAGCGTGTGTATCTATATCTCTTAATTTATGGTCTATAACAAATTCGCTCATATCTAGATGCCACAGGACTTTTTCTAAATTTTTATCAAGAATCAGTAGAGCACGGCTTTCACCAAACAAGTGAACTATGTAATTACCTGCTCTAAAGGCAGGGTGAGTGTTGCTATTCTCGGTTATTTGGTAGAAAGAATTGGCATGGGTAATTTCTTTTTTAACATTTTCGGCAAAGTACTGGTTGTTGTTTTCGCCCTCGATATCCCATAGTGCGGTCATATCAAAACCTAAATCACCTAGTACTTTAAGATTTTTTGATGCACACCACTCGTGGATTTTTTTATTATTAAGATCACGTACTGAAAAACAATCACTTCGGAGGCGTAAACCTTTCTGACTAATTACTTCCGAAGACATAATCAAAATATTTTTTTGATCAGGAGTGAAGTCGATTTTGTGGTGGGCAACTTCTGTAGATTTCCAGAGAGTTTGATCATTTGGTCCAATGAGTGACAGTAAGCCAGTCATAGGATTTGAAATTAAAACACTTCCATCATTTGCAAATGCACAAAAAACAGCTTCAGGATTGGCTTTGTAAAGGAGCTCTCCGTCGCGTGAAAATAAAGAACAATCAAGTTTGAAAAAATTAAAACTTTTTTTTGGAGAGCTGATATTAACTATTAAACCAATTAAGATTAAGATAACAGGTGTAATAACATATAAATATTTTCGTAACATAAATTAGTAAGACCAGCCATAGCCCGCTCTGAGCATAATGCTATTAGCGCTAACAGTGTCTGAACTTGGAAAGAGCTGGTACTCAAGTGAAACAGGAATAAAATTTTTATTATTGATAAAGTAATCTAAGCCCGCGGCCGCAGCTACAGTGAAAGTCATTTTAACATCATCAGCTCTCAATGCTGTAGTTGACTTTGCTAATGGAAATTTAACAGCTCCGCCGAAAGCCACCCAAACCAAGGCTTTTGATTTAGTGATATCAAATCTGGCGTAACCAGCCGCAGAAACATAGGTAATATTGGCCGTACAACTTGTAGAAAGGGCCGAATCACAAGAGTTAAATCTGGCAGATCCTTCCGCTACAAATGGTTCATAGCCACCCACACCACGCAAGATAAGCCAATCAACAACCGGGAAGTCGATACTGCCTGATAAGCCAAAAGAAGAGCCTTTAAGTGCAACATCTTCTTGATTGGGAATGGGCATGGTGCCATCAGCTTGCTTCGTGGTCATTGAATTAGTTATAAGTGTAAAAAGTCCTGCGATCTTAATGCCATTCAGACGGTAAATACCTTTGGTGCTGGTTTTTGCGCCGGCATCGGCGTCTGTTGATTCGGGATCTGCGCTGATAGCATTATCAAGTAGCTCTATGCCTTCGGCACCTTGATTAGTACCTTTATTAACGAGAGCAATGGCTTTTCCATTTTTAACTTGAGTGATAGTGGCTATTGTCTTAATGCAACCAACCATTCGTGTAGTAGGGCGCGATCCTCTGGAATGACTATAGGTTTATTTTCTAACAATTGTTTATATATCTGGAAAACTTTTGAAAGTATGACGCTCCAAGAGACA
>JBEBIK010000062.1:0-9096 GCA_040080445.1 Pseudobdellovibrio sp. | reverse complement strand
CCAAAAAGCCTTTCAGATTTTAAAGCCCGAACTTTTTCAAAAAGCCAGTTTGCCCCTAATTGATGGGCAAGGAATAATCTGGCAAAACTATGCAACTGATTTAAACGAGCTCTACAATTACACTTTTGATCATCAAGTGGTGCAAGCCTATGACTTCACAAAAGCCATTACGGTTTCACTAAAAGAATTTGCACCGGATCGTCTTATTTTACTGGGCCCCGGCAACTCTTTAGGTAGGGCCATCGGGCAAATTTTAGTTGAAAATAGCTGGCTCAATATAAAATCTAAAAATGATTTTTCAGAACTGCAAAAGCTGAATGCGTTTTTAATTTCGATGGGGCGAGCTTGAAGTAATTCGGAGCCAAGGTCATTTTACTTCAAATCGTTTCTGACTTATTTTGAGATAATTTTCAAATTCATAATCTGCTCAGCATGTCAAAACAACACCAAATTATTGCCTAAATCAAAAACATGAATCAAAATGAGACTTAAACGTGACTTCAACTTATAAATTACTTTATACTAAGACTATATAACATAGGTAAATACATGAATTTATTGTCACAAATTCTCTCTAAAGTTATCGGTTTTTTTGTGGTGCTTCTGGTTGTGGCAATTTCCAGCGCCCAGGTTTTTATACCCTTCGGTTTTTGGGGGTCAAATAATACCACTCCACTTCAGATCTGCTGGGGTATTTACTGCGGCAATGGCATCAATGTTTTTGTTGCCTACGACGGCATCAATCAAAACCTGATTCAATTAGACGGTATTGGCGGAGTCCCCTATTCAGTTACGGGAAGCCCTTTAACCTACTGTTTCGGGCAGGTTTGCAATGGTGGCCCTCCGCCAAATAATTCAGATGCCAATTGTTCAGCCAGCGGCACCTACGGAACAACAATAGATAACGACGCCAATATAGGCGGCTCTATTAATGGCACCGCTGGTGAATACATTGGCTCTAATGCCGGGGTTACCGTAACCAGCTTGCTCGCTACCACCGGAAAAGAAACCTGTAAAATTACAGACGCAGCACTCACCACCAAAACCGCCACCATGAATTACTACAACAATATGGGCGTCACCCTTTCAACTTCCTCTACTATTTGCGTGGGCACAACCAGCACACTGACCTCATCCGGCGGCCTGGGCACTAAAACCTGGGCCATAACTGCGGGTTCACCCACCGGAACACTGAGCACCACCACCGGAGTCAGCACAGATTGGACAGCCCCTGGGACTCCCACAACTGTTACCATCACCACCACCGATGGTGTTGTAGTTAACGAATTAGGAACTCCACTCACAAAACAAACCAATATTACAGCCTCTAATTTAGATACATTAGACGTGGTTCAATGGCCCCTATCTTTAGGAAAAACCACCGCCGATATGAAAACCATTTTTGCAAATATCCCCTATGTATCTGTTAAGTCCTCAGGCGATACCACCATCCCTATCAATAACTCCAGCTTAAAGTTTCAGGTTTTAAAATGCGGTGCGGGCGGCAACACCTCTTGGACACTCGCCACAACCAAAGGAACCCTTTCTCCGACAGGGGCTGTGGCAGCCAATACTCCGGTCACTTTTACGGCCAACGCAGTTGGTGGCAGCTTTGATGTGACCACCACTCCGGTTACCACCACAATTAATGCTTACGAAATAGTGCCCATCGCTTTAAGGTCTACCAATTATTCGGGTCATATGTGCGGGCTTTATGACTCAAAAGATTCTTACTCGGGCTCTGGTTATCTTTTAAAATGTTGGGGCGCCAACACCAAGGGGCAATTGGGTAATGGAGATGCCACCAAGTATTTCGGAGTTTTAAGCAGCGGCGACGATACGGGTTTTAACTTACCCTTTGTGGATGTCAGCGGAAACAGCGCCCTGCATTCGACCGGTGCACAAATGATTAAAGATGTTGCCGTTGGTTATTTGCACACCTGTACCATCATGCAATCAAATGATAATTTAAAATGCTGGGGAAATAACTCCAGCAATGAACTCGGAAATGCCTCTGGCATTTCTAATCCGCAAACAAAGCCCAGCACCAATGTAATTTTAGACAGCTCGGGCTCGGCCAATTTTTTAGCTAAAAAAGTTTTTGCCATGAATTATGTAACTTGCGCCATCGATCTCAACGACGATACCTATTGCTGGGGCGACAATCGCTGCAAACAAATCAGTAGTTCGGCCTCAACCTCACTGAGCGCCCCTCAAGCCGTCAGCTTTGGGGCGGCAAAGGCTGTAAAACTTGCGGGTACTGCCAATAATATCTGCGCCCTTTTAAACGATTACAAAACTGTTAAGTGCTGGGGAAAGGGCGATGCCACTGTTGGTAATGGCGGAACCTGCAAAGCCGGAAATACTTTAACTACTACTTATTACGGCGAACTAGGTGATACGATAGCAAGCCCAGCTCCCGGAAATAAAGATCCCTCGCAAGCTAAAATACCCATCAGTGCGGCAGCCGGAGGCGGTAGCATTACTTTAGCGGCTAACGAGTATGTCAATAACATCGTAGCCACCAATTTATCTTTTTGTGCTGGAATTGTATCTGGTGATGCCACCACCGCCGCAAATAATACCGCCACTTTAATCAAAACAGCCTGCTGGGGGCGGGGATCCAATAACCAACTAAAACCTGGGGCGGTGTATACAACTAATACAGCAACACCTCAAGTAACTAACGTCAACTTCGGCACCACCTATACAACTTATGATATGATGGCCAACGAAAGAACCATGCATCTTTTGGGTTCGCCTGGCTCGCCCACTTACTACAATATTCAGTCTTGGGGCAGAAATGACCGAGCACAAGCTCTCCAAGGTAATACCACCGACCCCTGGGGTGACACTGCCGGAGAACTTCAAACGCTGATGAAACTCGGAACAGGCCGTACTGTTAAAAGTGCCGCTGCTGGTTACAGGCATGGTTGTGCCATACTGGACAACGATGGCCTTAAATGCTGGGGTTATCAATATTGTATCAGAAGCTCTAGTGTATTTTATGGATGCCTGTTGCGCGGAGAAGCTACAAATACAGGGGCGCCACTTAATATCGGCGACGTCGCCGGCGAAAGCGGTAACAGCCTTCTCTACAGCCGTCCTTAAGTTTAATACAATTTTTACTATCAATTTCAAAATCGTTAAAGCACAAAGACCGTATTTGGATAAGGTACATCGAGCATTTTACCAAAATCAATGAGGCTAAATCCAATAGTCATGCGGACCATTATACATTTTTATGACGAGTGCTTATTAGAATAAATCTTCAGTAATTTCCCGCGTAATTTCCATTATCCATTCATCAAGATCTATTTCTATACTTTGAAGCATTTCTATTTCGTTATCTGAAAATTGTTCTAAAAGTAAAGCACGAATATATTTTAATTATTCTCGTTCTGTAAAGTTTGGAAGACCATTCGTACTTTGAATAACTTTTGATATTTTATTTTTAAAAATCATATGTACCTCCTGTTTGTATTTGACCATATATGGCCGGTCGGCAGGAGTCCATTGAACTGAATAGTGTATTGGAATAAATGGAAATATATGTGTGGAGTATAGATATGTGATAGCGCGATGTTCTTTGCAGAAGTTTAACTCCTGAAATCGTATCACCCTGATACAAGTTTTGTGGCAATAATTTTGTCGTGTATTTGTGCTTCGGTATTTAACGACAATATTAAAAAAGTAGGAGGACCGTAGAATTGCAATTGCGTGACAGAAATCTTTATGAGAGTCGTGCCAGTGAGATAAATGAACTAACAAAACAATCTAATAAAAAATATCGTGAGTTTGTAAACAAATGGTGTTCGTTTTTTCTAATTCCACATTAAAAAATATCTGGCTAGAGCTAAGGTTTTTACCTATTCAATGATTCTGATACTTTTTTTACGAAACTCTTTTTCAACACGTTGCTTAGACTCAGCTTCAAGCCGTCGACTGGCTTCTTTAACTTCAGGGCTCTCCAAGCATTCATGAATAGGGATTGCCCATTTCAGTCCGTTAGGAACATCTTCTTAATTTTTATGATTTTTTGTTAAAGGGATAACTTTTGACATGTTATTTAGCCTTTTAATTTTTTCTACCAATGGATGATTTAAAATTTGTCAGTAATTTCAAGAACTTGGTAGGGAGTACAGGATTCGAACCTGCGACATCGACCTTGTAAGGGTCGCGCTCTACCAACTGAGCTAACTCCCTATTCATTTTTTAATTAAATAGTTTTGATCTCAAGGTTTCTACCTTTCTACCAATTTTCGCTACACTTCTACCAGTTGCTTGAATGCTGTTTAAGATCCACTAGTGATCTCAACAACTTATAAAGACTAAATTTTCAAAGAACAGAATACATCCACCTTGTAAGGGTGGCGCTCTACCAACTAAGCTAACTCCCTGTAGTAGAAGAGATTTTATAATCTCCTCTAGCTAAAGACTCAAGAACTTTTCGAATTAATTAATTTTTTTACAAAGATCGCCGAGGTCAATTGTTACTTTTTTAAGCAACATATTGTGGGTCTCGGTAACACTTGGATCTATTGGCGATTGTTTTGGAGCATCAGATTTTTTAGCTCGTCCAACTATTTGCATAGAAACGCCCATAACATTTTGAGAACATGAAATAACACCATTAATATCACGGCTATCAAACATGCCTAGTTTAAGTTGGTATTTGTAAGTTCCATCAGAAACTAGAGCTCTCACCACATTTTTTTCAGCTACGTCGATGTAACCAGTTCCGCGTGCATATGGTTTTGAACAAACGCCTTCACCATAAACTTGTAGACTTAAAATTTTGCGGCGGTTGGTTGAGCTGAGTACAACAGCTTTAAGATATGAAGATTCGTCATCGCCTAATTTCCAGAAGCCTTGAATGTTATCCCAAGGAAACGGCTGCGCAACAGACCATGGCCATACATCAACTCCGCCCATTATTTGGCTGCTGCAAGATCCGTTAGGAAGCTCAACATCTGAACCAGATGTTTGGGCCTGTACCGAAAAATTGAGTAGCACCACTAGTATTAACGTAAAAATTGTTTTCATTATAAAGCCCCCTCAGCCCTAGATTCGTTCAATTCTACTTTCGCATTCTTACTTAAATAGTATCCATTTTTAGCTCTAAATATATATTTAGGCTTGTCGTAATCCGGTTCAATCATTTTACGTAAGCGTTTAATAGTTACGTAAATTTTATTGTCGTGAACCTCAGGATCGTAGTCTTGTTTCCATACTTGCTCAACCAAATACTCTTTTGAAAAGATTTGACCTTGATTGCTGATAAATAATTTTAATAAATCTAAAAGTATAAACTGGTTTTTAAAATCAATTTTACCTAGTGATTTCTCGATGATGGCGTGATTGTCTAAATCGAAAACCATATCAAGTTCAGTCGTTAAGTTTGCATTTAATATTTTTAAATAACGCTCAGTTGTTTGCAAATAGCCTTTATTATTAACGGGGTCTATTGATTTATAGGCTAAACTAAAATAAATTTTAGCGGCGTCTTTTTGGCCCGTTTCAAATAAACAAATTCCGATGTTAATTAAAATTCCAAGTGCTGTGTAAAGTTGTTTTGAATTTTTAATTTCTTCATATGCCATCCATAACACATCAAGAGCTTGGTCATATTTACGCATGTCCATTAAGATGCGGGCATTAGAGTTTGCAGAGCCGATTTTTAATTCTGTACTGTCTAATACTTGTAAGAAAATATTTAAGTTATAAACTTCTTTTAAGGCTTCTTCGAATTTAGCTTGCTGACGGTAGCAAATAGATAAACCTAAAATTGCATAACACATGTCTTCTTGATTGTTGGCTTTCAGACCTAATTCAAGAGCTTTTTTTAAATACTCAACTGCATTTTCAGGCTGTGACTTTAAACTCGAACATAAACCTAACACATAATACATTTTTGAATAAAGTTCGATGCCTTCACGAATCACTAAGTCATGAAGATGCTCTTTAATTTGAGTAATTTGGTCGTGCTCAGCGCGTTCAGCATGTATTCTTAAAATATGCTGTAAGGCTTTTAAGTAGGTATTAAAGTTTTTATCCGCAAGAAGGGCTTTCGCTGCTTCTTGTAAATTAGGTAAGGCCAATGCGTAATCTCCGCGATCGCAGTAAAGCTTTCCTATTTCAAGTAGGCGTTCTGATTGATTTGACATTTTCTTGTACTCCAAAGAAGTCACTTTCTTACAGATTCTGAAATCTCGGGTCAATGAACAATCAGATTTTTTGCAAACAATTTGTCTTTAACAATTTTTAACACTTGAAAACACTGAGTTTTTTGACTTTATTGAGCTATTTAAGAATTTTTTATACTACGCCTAATTATTGAGCAACACGGCTGTAAAAATAAAACTGGCGCTATTTTATGCAAATAACGCCAGTTCATGAAACTTTGGTGCCAGCTACCTTAAAAGGTGCCAGCTACTTTTTTTAGTGAGTCGTATGAACCTGTTGGCCAGTGTAGTGAGCCTTAATACCTTGATCTCTACCTGGAGATGCTTTGAACAACTCTTTAGGGTTTTTGATATCTAAAGCATTAATCAAAACTTGGTCTACGTGGTCTACTAAGATCACTTTTAACTCTTTCAACACTTCTTTTGGAATGTCTTTTAAGTCTTTTTCATTTTCTTTAGGGCAGATAATCGTTTTAATTCCACCGCGATGAGCAGCTAAAACTTTTTCTTTTAACCCACCGATGGGTAATACTTTTCCGCGTAAAGAAACTTCGCCAGTCATAGCAACAGTTCTTTTTACCGGAATTTTAAGCATGGCCGAAACAATCGACGTTGTTAAAGCGATACCAGCTGATGGGCCATCTTTTGGAGTAGCACCATCTGGAAAATGGATATGGATGTCGATGTTCTCATAGAACTCTTTATCTAATTCAAATAAAGGTCCGCGAGATCTAGCGTATGACATTGCGGCCACACAAGATTCTTTCATGACATCGCCTAATTGGCCGGTAACTGTGAATTTTCCTTTACCAGGAACCGCACTCACTTCTACCGCTAATAAATCTCCGCCAACTTCAGTCCAAGCCATGCCGTTCGTAAGACCTATTTCATTTTGTTTTTCGATTTCGCCGTATTTGTATTTATGCGCACCGATCAACTCAACTACTTTTTCAGGAGTTACTACGTAACCTTCTGATTTTTTAGAAGAAGATTTTTTGCCTTTAGCCGCCGCTTTTTTGCCAGTGGTTTTCTCAGGCGTTGCATCTTTTCTAAAATCTTCAATAGATTGAGACATAACGATGTCTTTAGCTACCTTACGGAAGATATTAGCAAATTGTCTCTCAAGATTTCTCACACCTGCTTCTCTGGTGTAATAACGAATAACATCGCGTACCGCTTTGTCTTGAATCGTTACTTTGAAGTCTTTTAATCCGTGAGCTTCAATTTGTTTATCTACTAAATAGTTTTTAGCGATATGAAATTTTTCCTGCTCGATATAACCATCTAAGTAAATAATTTCCATACGATCTAATAACGGACGAGGTACTGTTCCTAAGTTATTCGCAGTACAAACGAACATTACTTTTGATAAATCGTATTCTAACTCTAAGTAGTGATCAGAGAAGTTATGATTTTGTTCAGGATCTAAAACTTCAAGCATGGCTGAAGCTGGATCGCCTCTAAAATCATTAGCCATTTTATCGATTTCATCTAATAACAATACGGGGTTACCTTTATCAACTTTACGTAAAGCTTGTAAGATTTTACCTGGCATTGCACCAACATAAGTTTTTCTATGACCGCGAATCTCAGCTTCATCTCTTACGCCACCCAAAGAAATACGCGCAAACGGGCGACCTAATGATTCTGCGATTGATCTTGCAAGAGATGTTTTACCAACTCCCGGAGGTCCCGCTAAACAGATGATAGAGCCTTTCATATTTTTAGATAAAGAAAGAACGGCTAAGTATTCTAAGATACGTTCTTTAACTTTTTCTAATCCCCAGTGATCGTGATCTAAAATCTTTTTAGCATTTTTAACATCATGACGATCTTCTGAGTATTCTTGCCAAGGAAGAGACAACACCCAGTCAATATAGTTTCTAACTACAGTGGCTTCTGCACTCATCGGTGACATCATTTTTAATTTTTTGATTTCTTTGTGAACTTTATCTTTTGCCTCTTTAGGCATTTTTTTATCGTTACACTTAGTTGTGAGGTCTTCTAATTCAGCTTGATAGTCGTCTTTTTCGCCTAATTCTTTCTGAATCGCCTGCATTTGCTCATTCAGATAGTATTCTTTTTGCGATTTTTCCATTTGTTTCTTAACGCGAGTGCGGATTTTCTTCTCAACTTCAAGAATTTCAATCTCACCAGTCATTAGGTTTAATAAATGTTCAAGACGCTTAGTTGGATCTAAAATTTCAAGAACCGCTTGTTTGTCTTCGAGTTTTAAGTTCAATTGAGCCACGATAATGTCGGCCAATTCACCTGGATTTTCAATGCTCGATACGCGCATTAAAATTTCAGGTGGAATACGTTTGTTTAATTTAACGTAAGTTTCGAAAGTTCCTTTTACCGATCTTACTAATGCCGAAGCCTCAGTAGGGTTTGATACTTCTTCGTTAATCGCTTCGCAATTAACAACGAAATGGCCCTCGTTAGTTACGAAATTCTTAATTCTTACACGGCGCTTACCTTCAACTAGAACTTTTACAGTTCCATCAGGTAATCTTAAAAGCTGGATGATTGTTCCAACCGTACCGACTGCGTAAATGTCTTTTTCGTCTGGATTGTTTGTTTTGGCATCTTTTTGAGCCGCTAGCACGATGTCCGACTGCTTACTCATAGCATCTTCAAGCGCGTTTATACTTTTTTCACGACCTACGAAAAGGGGCATCATCATATGTGGAAATATAATGAGATCTCTTAGCGGAAGCAATGGAAGCTGTTGTGTTTTTGTATCGCTCATTAAGTGGCTCCTTCCTAGAAGTCAGAAACTTTAGATGTTTCTGAGGGCAAAGTAGGTTAATCATTTAACCCAGTTGCTGTAATTACAGTTTAGAATCTTCGGCCATAAATGCAAAAAAAAATTAGTAATACTTGATATAATCAATGACTGGTCTAGGCC
>JBEBIK010000420.1:0-1991 GCA_040080445.1 Pseudobdellovibrio sp. | reverse complement strand
TATATACAATTAACTTATTATTTTCATCAATGGAAGGCAGTTCAACCCATTTATGCAAATTCATATTGAGGATGTATTCCTTTTCAGCATCGGTTGCTTTGCGCATGAATTCCCGAAGATCATTTTCAAAAACTTCGTCGAATGCAAGGTCGTTTTCACGTTCTAATTTTTCTATTGCCTCTTTTTGCTTTGTTGGGTCTGTAGAATAAATATCATTAATTAAGCCGAATTGTCTGTCAGTGATTGTTTCACCCAATATGCTACTGTCAATACCAACGCTACCGCCAATAATTTTTATTTTTTCTTGTCTAATAACGCCTAGTTGTTGGCCGGTTGAGTAGGCAAACCCAACCCCAGAACCTAATTGAATTTTTTTACGACTATAATGCCCGGCGGCCAACATAAATGGTGAAACTGTTACTTGGCGTGTAAGCAAATTTACAACTGATTTTGTATAAATATCTCGGTAGTCTACTAATTGCGCCCATTCAAGCGGATTACAAGGCGAGCTTGTTACATTTGTTTCAATCGGAATATCGCAATTGGTTTTAGGCATGCTTGTTAGACGGCCGCGATCGGATAATGCGGCCGCTTCGAGTTGCACCAATGTACGATCTTCTTCACGACTCAATGTTCGCATAGTTTCGGCCGCTGCAGTTGCTAAACTATGATCAGCATCTTCGTAACCGTAAAAATGCGACAATTCATGTACTACAATTCCGACGAGGGCACTGTCGGTAATGTTAGTGCCTAAATCTGAAATAATTTTATTCGGATTTACGCAAACTTCGGGGCTTGACGGCGGGTTGGTGGTGATGGCCGCAGTGGCTGACTTACTTAGATTATTTTTATCAACACATAGGCCGGAGACTTTATACACTAGTTTATTTTGAATCAGCGCTTCAACTTGCCGAGATTTCATATCCGTCAGTATTTTATGGACCTCATTACTTTTAACTAAATCAATTCGTTTAAAAAAGTAGAGAATGTAGTTTTTAAGAGAAAGAACACCTTGATCAGTATTTGAAAATACTTTAACCAACTGTGCATTCAGGCTCTGCCGGTGCGCTGCCGTAATGTTAGCCTGAATTACAGCCGCGTCGCCACCACCGCGGTCAGAACCACCCTCCGTTTGCTTGGCCAGCCCTTTTTGGCTTAACAATGTCAAAATTATCAACGCCGAAAGGCTAAAATTTGCTGTTTTAGCTCGTATATTTGATTTCATAATCGCTCCTGTACCTGCAGTTTCGTACTGCAAATTTTATGTTTGATTGCTCGCTCAATATATCAGCAAATTGATGCTACGCAATATATTTTATATAAATTATAAACGATTACAATTTATTATTTGTAAATTATATTTAATAATAATATCATATACTTATGAATATTTTCGATTTTTACGATTACCGCGATTACATCAAAGCCAATTTTTCTGCACTGCCGAATTCGGGTTACGGAAAACTTGCCGAGTTGGCAGATAGCTCAGGAGTTAATCGCGCCACCATCACACTGGTCTTAAAAAAAGAGCGAGATTTCACCTCTGATCAAGCTTTCAATGCATGTCAATTTCTGGGTTTAAACAAAATTGAAACTGACTATTTTCTAAATTCTGTGCAAATGCAAAAAGCCGCGCAAACTAAAGTGAGAAATCATTATCGCGATAAGTTAGACTTAATTCGCAACGAACATCAAGACCTACAAAAGCGCTTAGGCAAATCAAAAGAATTCGACGAAAATGCAAAAGCCCAGTTTTATTCGAACTGGTTCTACAGTGCCATACGTCTTTCTACTTCTATTGCCGAAAACGATAACATCGATACAATTGCTAAACATTTAGATTTGCCGCTAAACGTTGTTAAACAAGTTGTCGATTTTTTATTAGAACACAAACTGGTATCTCAAATCGACAATAAATTAAAAATAATATTTGACGAAAATGTGGATAAAGTACATAGTATTGAAATTCATTATGTAAACTCTTATTATTT
>JBEBIK010000419.1:0-1996 GCA_040080445.1 Pseudobdellovibrio sp. | reverse complement strand
GATTGTGGGCGGCGGAGAGCCTTTTTTAATTACAGAACAAATTAATTTTCTTAAAGAATGTGTAGCTCAGGGTATATCGAAACAACTAAGTATACGTTTTCACACCAACGGCACTGCGCTTAACGACGATATCTTGGCTCTCTTGTCAAACTTTCGCCAAATCGACTTAATGGTCAGTATTGATGGGCTTGACGAACAAAACCATTATGTACGTTATCCTGCAAAGTGGAGTGTGTTGCTAAATAATTTAGAAAAGCTCGACAACACTCCATCAAACATTCGTGTTTATATGCTTAATACGCTTCACGCTATGAATATTTATTATTTTCCTGACTTTTTAAAGTGGTTTATGAGTAAGGGGTTCAAAAAAATATCTGTATCAAGAGATACATCAAACCTGCCTTATACAGGAATTGCACATACCCCATATTATCTTAATCCGCGAGTTCTTCCAGAAAACGTAAAGTCGTCAGTACGAAAACGTTTTGAACTTCTTTATCAAAATGATTTTCCCGAATTTTTCAAAAGCGATATTGAATTATTAGATAAAGCAAAAGTACGTTTTAATGCAAATTTAGATTATATGGATGCCGAGAATCGCTCACATGAGTTTGCTCAATTTAAATCCTATATAAAAACCCTTGATAAAACGAGACAAACCAACTTCAAAGAAGTATTTCCTGAGCTCTATCAAGAATTAGGATTAGCTTAAATCGTATCCATCCAGTCCGTTAAAAGAGTCGGAAAAGTTCGATAGAGGTTTTTACCTCTTCTTTTGTCGTATTGAGTGTAGAAATTTTTGAAGTTTTTCCATAGCTCTTCTTGCGAAGCCGCTTTTGGATTCGGTGTTTTAACTACATCAAGATAGTCAATCAGTCGCTGAATTCCGTCTAACTCAAACTGGTGTAACGATAGCGAATTTTTATTTTTATCAAACCAAGCTTGTAGCTGGTTTTTTGCTTTTTCTTTAATATGATCAGGGAGCGCTGCTGCGCTTTGAAAGCTTGGATATCTTAAAATGTTTAAGCTCATTATCGGATAATCGCGGCCATATTTGTTTTTAATTTCGAGCATTTGATCCATAAAATCAGTAATGCCAAATAAACATAGGGCATTAACCGTCATCATAATAACAATTTTTCTAAAGCGGCCTTTTTCTATTACATTAATAAGGTTATTCTTCCAGTTTTTATAAACCAAGCCGTCGCGAATATACTCAGCCTGAAAATCAATACTCTCGCAAGACGTATAAAGATCGAATGTTTTAATAAAATGGCTCTTCTCGATAAGCTTATCTATTAATTTTTGATCTGAACCCAAATTTGAATTCGCAGCAAAACGTATTCTCGATCCCTCGTTCGCGGTAAACCAATCTACAAGTTTCCAAAACTGAGGGCTCATTAGTGGCTCGCCACCTGTAACCCTAAGCTCAAATAACGTTTTTGAAAGCTCTGGCCACCACTTCCAAAAGGCGTCTACATATGGATTTTCTTCACTTGGTTTATAAATCTGGCCCCAGTCATTTGTAGTTGTGTAGTGTTCAACTGCATCACCGCTTAAGCCAGTGTATTTTCCCTGCTCTTTAATGTCTTTAACCCATGTCGAACTAAAACCAGGATTACAGTAACTGCAGGCAAAGTTACAAGTTCGGTCAAAAGAAATTTCTAGCGTTTTAAGATCTACGCTTTCTTTCCAATCTTTATTTTTTAAAAGACTTACGTCGTTTTCTTTATAAATTATCGATTTGAACACTCGGTCGCTTACATTGTTTCTATCAATATCTTCGATCTTCCAGCAGTATTCACACTCAGAAGGTCTTTCGCCATCTAACATTTTTTTTCGCTGCTTTTTTTTAAACTCTGTATTGTGAAGCGCTTTGTAATCTTTTTTTAGCTCTGATAGCGGAATTGGGTGAGCCTTTGGATGATGGCACGAAGCCGTGATGCACGCGCTGCAGCGTGATCAATTCGCCGCCGCGGCCCACCCGTTGCAGGGC
>JBEBIK010000061.1:0-9155 GCA_040080445.1 Pseudobdellovibrio sp. | reverse complement strand
GTATTTATAATCACCAATAAAAAAGGGCCACTTACGTGACCCTTTTAATTAACTTTAAATGTTTAAATTTAAAATTAGAAACCGAAGCTAGCTGCTGGAATTTTGATGAAAGCAACTAAGAACGCTAAGATAACTAAAGACTCGATAAGAGCTAAAGATAAAATAAGCGGTGTAAATAATTTATCGCCAGCTGCTGGATTGCGAGCAATACCTTCTAAAGCTGCTGCTGCTGCTTTACCTTGAGCTGAAGTTCCGCCGAATACCGCTAAACCGATAGCGATAGCTGCGCCGATTGCTACTAAACCAGAATTTGGGTTAGCAGTTTGCGCTGCTGCTTCCTGAGCGAATACCGCCGCAGAAGCTAAAGTTGTTACAGCAAATAATAATGCCTTTTTCATGTGATCTCCTTTTGTTTTAGTGGTCGTGAGCTGTTGCAAGAGCTACGTAGACCATTGATAATAATGTAAATACGAAAGCTTGAATGGTACAAACCAACAAACCCATCGCATAGAACGGAATAGCCGGACCTACCGGAAACAATCCCAAGAATACCGAAAGAACAGTGTGGTCACCAGTCATAACGTTAGCTAAACGTAAACCTAATGTTAGCGGTCTAATAATGTGAGAAATAATTTCAATAATTAACATCAGTGGCGCCAACCATAAAACTGGGCCCAAGAAATGTTTCAAGTAGCCAACGCCGCCCTCTTTAATACCAATTGCGTTGTACGCTAAAAATGAAAATACGCCAAAAGCAAAAGTTGTATTAAAGTTTTCTGTAGCAGGCGTCATTCCAGGAATAAGACCAACTAAGTTATTAAATAATATGTAGGTAAATATTGAAGCAAAGTACGGAGCAAATGCGCGTCCGTGGTGTCCGATAACTTGGCTTGCTAAACCACCAATGTACTCAGTAAAAACTTCAAAAATTCCACGGATAGAAAATTTTCCTGTTGGCACAACAGCTGTCTCTCCAGTTCCAAGACTTGCTCTAGCGGCAACGCCCATTAAAAGAATTAAAGCTGATACAATAATAAGAGTTGCTACGTGCGTGTAGTGATGTCCTACTCCAGGAATTAATTGCGTCCAGTTAAAATGCATAGGGCCTCCAAAGTTTATCTGAAATTTAAAATTCAGATTTTTTAGAAAATGATTTAATTACTGTAGCGCCAACAACTGCAAAAACAAGTGATGCTAGGCCAGCAATAAAACCAATAGGTTTTAGCCAATTTACAGAGGCTAAAGACAATAAAATCATTCCTAAAATTACGTACTTAAATATAATGACGAATGCAGCTAACGCAATTGATTTTTTTGAAAATATCAAACGCCATAAAAAGGCCAATCCCGCTAGGTTGGCGAGCATAATGAGTGCACCAATCATCAGACTTGCGGCAAAATCTGTGTTTACGAAAGCATATCCGAGTAAGGCACCAATAAATGCATATACTGCTATTAAAATTGTTATATTTTTAATCATTTTTCATCTTTTTCAGCTTAATTATTAGGCTAATAAACCATACAAGAAAGGCCCCTAGTATTAGAAATGCTTGGGTCGCTTGCCCGTAGCCATATTTTAAAAGGTAATTTCCAAGATATATAGACCCCACAATAAGGCCAACCAGCTCAAAACCGATAGTCGCAAAGACAATGTATTTGTTTCTTTTCACTTACGCTTTCCTTTAAACAGGGGTTTATTCACTAGGCGCTCTTTAAGTCTTCTTTTTCGTAAGTCGAAATACTGTTTATCTTTTATTTGTTTTTCAAATTTATTCAAATATTCAAGGGCTTCTTCGTATTTTTCATTTTCTTCATAAACAACCGAAGTTGCTATAAATAAATTTTCTTTAGCAAAATAGGTGGCGTCTCTTTTATAAATATCCTGATAAATATCAATGGCTTCTTTATACTTTTTTTGCGCTACTAAAACCTGAGCTTTAAGTTTTAAAAAAGAAAGCGTTTCAGTGCCCGAAGTTTTTAGCGACATGTTGATCTGCTCAATAGCTTGTTCGTTGTTTCCTGTTAAATACTGAGCTTGTGCAATTTTAAGTTTAATTTTTTCGTTTTCTTTGGACTCTTTTAAAAGAGGTTCTAAAACCTGAAGCTCTCTTAGGGCCGATGAATAGTTTTGAATATTTTCTAAATAAATTTCAGAAACAGCTTCTTGAGCTTTTACTCGTTGGCCCTCTTCTTCGCATTCTAAAATTATTTTTTTATAAATTCTAATGGCGCGCTCGTAATCTTGAATTTCAAATCTAGCGATTCGGGCTGCCTCTGATAAATATTTATATTTAAGATGATTTTTCTTTTCGAGTTTTGAGCTTTTTTCGAGAAGATCAACGGCAATTCTAAAATGACCATTTTCAATTTCAGCGTAAGCTTCGTTGTAAAGGCGTTCGGCGGCCGGCTTACAGGCGCCTACTGTGGTAAGCGCCAATGTAATTAATAATATTTTAGTGTACTTCTTCGCCAGCTTTATCTTCATCTTCAACAACTGCGATTCCTTTAACGAACTCTTGTTTTTCATCAAGGTTAATTAAACGAACACCTTGTGTGTTACGGCCAAGAACTGAAATATCCGAAATTTTCATACGGATAACTTGTCCTTGATCGGTAGATAATATTAATTCATGAAGTGGAGAAACTTTTTTAGTTCCTACAACAATACCAACTTTATCGGTTGTTTTTTGAGTAATAATACCAACTCCACCGCGGCTTTGTACGCGGTATTCGGCAGGCTCAGAACGTTTTCCGTAACCTTTTGAAGTCACCATTAAAATAGTGTCTTTAGTGTCTTTTTCTAAAACTTCCATCGCAACAACGATGTCTTCTTTAGAAAGAGTTATGCCTTTTACACCACGAGCAGAACGACCCATTGAGCGAACATCATCTTCGTTAAAACGAATCGACATACCTTCTTTAGTTGCAATGAATACGTCAGATTGGCCATCAGAAAGGCTTACCGCTACAACTTGATCTTCAAGATCTGTAGTTAATGCAATAATACCTGCTTGGCGAGGATTCGCGAAAGCATCTAAAGATGTTTTCTTGATAATACCTTTTTCAGTTAACATCACGACGTGCTTGTTCGGGCTAAATTCATTTACTGGTAAAATTGCTTTTACTTTTTCGCCAGCAGCTAGTTGAACAACGTTTGCGATAGCTTTACCTTTTGAAGTTCTGCTTCCAAGTGGAAGTCTATGAACTTTACACCAGTAAACTTTACCCTTATCAGTGAATACCAAGAGCATCGTCTTTGTAGAAGCCGTAAATAAATCGGTAACGTAGTCTTCTTCGCGAGTTTCCATGCCTTTTAAGCCTTTTCCACCGCGCTTTTGAACTCTGTACTCTTCAGTTGAAATTCGTTTGATGTAGCCAGTATTCGTTACTGTTACAACCATTGATTCGTCAGCAATTAAATCTTCGTCTTCAATATCCGATAGGTCGCCAGAAATTTCTGTACGGCGCGGGTTTGAATAGCGTTTTTTAATGTCTTCTAATTCGCCCACGATAATTTTATAAATTTCTTTTGAGTCTGCTAAAACAAATTTCAACCAATCCACTTGTTTCATCAGCTCGCTTAATTCATCAATAATTTTTTGAATTTCTAAGCCAGTTAGTCTTTGTAAGCGCATTTCTAAAATAGCTACGGCTTGTCTTTCGCTGAAGCTAAATTTAGTCATTAGAGCTTCACGTGCTGTTGCCGCTTCTTTCGAAGCTTTGATTGTAGCAATTACTGCATCGATATTATCGAGTGCCTTTTTTAAACCTTCTAAAATATGAGCGCGTTCCTGCGCTTTTTTAAGTTCAAAAATACAACGCTTAGTTACAACGTCACGTCTGTGCTCAACGAAAGCTTCTAACATTTTTTTAAGATCAAATACTACAGGCTGATTTTTAGCATCAAGTGCTAACATGATAATACCGAAGCTTACTTGTAGCTGTGTAAATTTAAACAATCTGTTTAAAACAACAGATGCATTTTCACCACGTTTTAAAATAATAACAGCGCGCATACCTTCGCGAGAAGATTCGTCGCGAATATCAGAAATACCCTCAACTGTTTTTTCACGAACTAAATCTGCAATGCTTTCAATCAATTTTGCTTTATTAACTTGGTATGGAAGCTCAGTGATAATAATTTCTTCATGATCTTTTTTAGTTTCGATCTCTGTTTTAGCTTTAATAGTAATAATTCCGCGGCCCTTGCGGTAGGCAGAAAGAATTCCTTCTTTACCTGCAATTTGACCAGCAGTTGGAAAGTCGGGCCCTGGTATTCTTTCAATTAACTCTTCGATTCCGCAGTCGGGATTGTGAATTAAATGAATACATCCATCAATAACTTCGCCCAAATTATGTGGCGGAATATTTGTTGCCATACCAACCGCAATACCAGCAGAGCCATTAACTAATAAATTTGGATATTTCGCAGGTAAAATTAATGGAATTTGTAATGAGTCGTCGTAATTGGGACCAAACTGTACAGTTTCTTTTTCGATATCGTTTAAAAGTTCTTCAGCTAATTTGGTCATTCTTACTTCTGTATAACGAGAAGCTGCCGCCGAATCTCCATCGATAGAGCCAAAGTTGCCTTGACCATCGATCAATGGATAACGAAGAGAAAAATCTTGCGCCATACGAACCATAGTATCGTAGGCAGCCGTATCACCGTGCGGATGGTACTTACCGATTACGTCACCGACTACGCGGGCTGATTTTTTATAAGGCTTGTCATGAGTATTTGAAAGCTCGTGCATGGCAAATAAAACGCGTCTGTGAACTGGTTTTAAACCGTCACGAACGTCTGGTAGAGCGCGACCAACGATTACAGACATTGAGTACTGTAAGTAAGCTTCGCGCATCTCTTTGTTTATATCTACGTTTGTTATACCTTTTTGATTTTCGTCCATATTTTATTTCACCTAATAATTTCTTTAATTCTTAAACGTCTAAAGCTTTTACCATTAATGCATTGTCATGAATAAACTTACGTCTTGGCTCTACTTGTTCGCCCATCAATACGCTAAATGTTTCATCTGCTGCAACGGCATCATCAATTGTTACTCTTAAAAGATTACGATTTTCAGGGTTAAGAGTGGTTTCCCATAATTGATCTGGGTTCATCTCTCCTAATCCTTTATAACGTTGAATGTAGATTCCTTTTTTAGTTGAAGCCATCACGTGTTCAGAGAACTCGAGATAAGTTTCAAAAGAATATTCGGAAGCTCCTTGTTCAATCGTTAAAGGTAATTGAGAAACACTTTGAATTGATTTCCAAAGATCTCTTAACTCAATTATTTCAGAAGCGTTCAGCATGTCTGCAGTAATCGTTGTAACTTTTTTATCTGCATAACGAGTTGTATTAATAACTGCTGAAATTTTTCCATCTGAGTTTATTACAGATGTACTTATGTCTGTAACACCAAGAGTTGGGTTTGCGGCCACCCAGTCTTTTAAGTCGCTAGCTAAAGTATTAAGTTTAGCTTCTGATTTAAGAACATCTTCAAAGCTCGATACTTTTGTTAAAGCATAATATAATACATCTTGGTCATACTTTGCAGAAGAGGCTTTTAACAATGCATAGAACTTTTGAATTTTTAAAATCATAGTTCTTAACATCACGACATCTGTTTCGCGGCCTTTAATTTTGAAAGAATCTAAACCAGAACTTAAAAGATATTCTGTAAGCGCAGCTTCATCTTTTAAATATGTTTCAGATTGACCTTTTTTAGCGCGATATAAGGGTGGTTGAGCGATATAGATAAATCCTCTTTCTAAAACCACTGGCATTTGACGATAGAAGAAAGTTAAAAGAAGTGTGCGGATATGCGATCCATCTACGTCGGCATCGGTCATAATAATAATTTTGTGATATCGAACTTTATCGGCCGAAACATTTTCTTTGCCGATACCTGTTCCTAAAGCAGAGATCATCATCTTGATCTCGTCGTTCGATAGCATTTTATCAAAACGGGCCTTTTCTACGTTTAAGATTTTACCCTTTAACGGAAGAACAGCTTGAGTTTTGCGATCGCGGGCCTGTTTTGCAGATCCGCCGGCCGAGTCTCCCTCTACCAGATATAATTCACATTTTGCTGGATCACGCTCTTGGCAGTCAGCCATTTTACCAGGTAAAGAACCGCCATCTAAGGCTGTCTTACGACGAGTTAAATCGCGGGCTTTTCTGGCAGCATCACGAGCTCGGGCGGCTTCCACACATTTACCAACAATTGTTTTAGCTGCAGCTGGATTACGATCTAACCAGTCGGCTAATTTTTCATTTACTAAAGATTCAACAATACCTTTTACTTCAGCATTACCTAATTTTGTTTTAGTTTGACCTTCAAATAAAGGTTCACGAACTTTTACTGAAATAATAGCTGCTAAACCTTCACGAATATCTTCACCTTCAATGCTTTCTTTAAAATCTTTTAAAAGATTTTTTTGACCAGCATAAGTGTTTGTAGTTCTTGTTAAAGCGCCGCGGAAACCTACTAAGTGAGTGCCGCCCTCATGAGTATTAATATTATTTGCATAGCAATAAATTGATTCTGTGTAGGAATCATTCCACTGCATAGCCACTTCTACCTCGACTGCATCTTTTTCGCCGCGGAAATAAATAACGTCACCATGAATTGGCTTTTTAGATTCATTTAAGTAAGCAACAAATTCTGCAATACCCGTAGCAAACTGAAAATCTATTTTTTTGTCTGTACGTTCATCTTTTAAAGAAATGTGAAGACCCGCATTTAAAAATGCCATCTCACGGAAACGATTAGTAAGGGTGTTAAAATCAAAAGCCATTCCTGGCTCTTTAAAAATTTCTGTATCAGGTTTAAATGTAACTACTGTTCCTGTACGAGTTGTAGGACCAATTTTTTCTACTGGAGTTTGAGGTGCACCTTTTTCATAAACTTGACGAAATTGATTTCCGTTTTTATGAGATTCAACTTGGCAACGAATAGAAAGTGCATTCACAACCGAAGCACCAACTCCATGAAGACCGCCAGAAACTTTGTAAGCGCCACCATCAAATTTACCGCCAGCGTGTAGAACCGTATAAACAACTTCTAGGGCGTCTTTACCTGATCTGTGTGGGCCAACAGGAACACCACGACCATCATCGTCTACAGATAGTGATCCATCAGTATGAATAACAACTAAAATTCTTTTGCAATATCCCGCCAAAGCTTCGTCTACGGCGTTATCCACGATTTCATACACAAGGTGATGGTAACCGCGAATAGTCGTGTCACCGATATACATACCGGGACGCTTGCGTACAGCCTCAAGTCCTTCTAAGACTTGAATATCATCTGCACCGTAATTTTTATCCTGGTCAACATTCGTGTTCATCCCAGACATTCATAACTCCTTCAACATAACTCACAGGTTTATCCACATAACATTTTTTAAATTTAAATTTTTCTAGCTTAGCTAGATATAGGTTCAAACAATTACTTGTCCGTTTTTTATTTTAAAAACGCTCGCTTTATCCATACTGAGTTTAGATAAAAGTGTTACATCAGTTGTTGTAACAAATGTTTGAGTTTCGGTTTGATTTAGAGTCGAAATTAACGACTCTTGCTTGGATAAATCAAGCTCAGACAAAACGTCATCTAAAAGCAAAATTGGATAAAATCCGTGAACCTTTTGATGATACACAATTTGAGCCATTTTGTAAGCTAATATGATAGATCTTTGCTGTCCTTGAGAACAATAAAAACGTGAGTCATTTCCATTATATAGAAAAATGACATCATGCTTCTGAGGACCCGCTAAACTGACCCCTGATTTTAACTCTGCAATTTCCAATTCTTTTATTCTGTTGCGCAGTGCTTCTACTACGTTTTCGAGGCTCGAATTTTTATGATTTTTGTCTGAAAAAATATAATCAAAATCAAATTTCACAGAAGTACTTGAATGAATGTTATTGATTGCGAGTTCAACCTGACTTCTAATTTCATTTAAAGCCGTAATTCGCAAGTAAGTCAGTTCTGCAGCTAGTTTTAAGAAGCTCGGATTTAAACTCTCAAGAGTATCAATACCCATATCATACTTAATTTTTTCTTCTGAGATGTCTTTTAAGAGCTTATTACGAGTTTTTAATACTTTTTTATACTCTCGAACGACGTCTTGCCCTGAAATTGTGGTTTGTTCTACGAGCTGATCTACAAGCTGACGTCTCTCATCTGAGCTCTCTTTTACAATACTAAGGCTTTCCGGAGAAAACAGCACAGAGGAGATCTTTCGCAGCTTGTTTACGCTAATAGGCTTATCGTTAATTAATAAATTTTTTGTGCTGTTGGTTAGCTTTAGGGCTAATTTGTAGTCTAAATCGTCATTATAGACCTGTGCTCGCACGAATGCATTGGCTTGGCCTAGTTGTATTAGGTTTTCATTTTTTGAGTACCTAAAGCTCTCACCTTCGGTCAAAAGATAGACAGCTTCAATGATATTAGTTTTACCCTGACCGTTATCACCAATGATAATATTTAAACGGTCATTAAACTGAATATCAGCCGAATTAAAATTGCGGAAATTAACGAGCGATAAAGCTTTAAAAATCATTCATCAAATACGCATTGGCATAACTACGTTGATGTAGTCAGATTTTTTATGAGCTTTTAAAACACCTGGAGAAAGTTGATCATTTAATTCAAATTCAACTTCATCTTGCTCTATATTTTTTAAAACATCTTCAATATAGCGGGCATTAAAACCAATTTTTAAATCTGGGCCTTTGTAAGAGATATCTAATTCTTCTTTAGCATCACCTAATTCAGGATTATTTGAAGTGATTTCTAATTTATCTTTAGTAAAGCTCATCATAATCGCTTTTGATTTTTGATTTGCTAAAAGTGATACACGTTTTAAAGAAGATAAAATTGCATCTCTAGGAACTACAATATTATGTGTAAATTTCTGTGGAATAAACTGGTTGTAGTTAGGATATTTACCTTCGATTAAACGAATCATTAATACACATGACCCAGCTTTTAAAATAAATTGAGAACCTTCTACAGCGATATAAATATCTTCAACGCTTGATTCGATTAATTTTTTTATTTCGAATAAACCTTTTTTAGGAATAATAACTCCAACTTTTTCTGCTAGAGCTAAATTTTTAAATTCTTTTTTTATTAAACTTAAAC
>JBEBIK010000060.1:0-9160 GCA_040080445.1 Pseudobdellovibrio sp. | reverse complement strand
GAAGCTGTTGATCGTGACGTGTCTGTTTTATTCTTTTGGTGACAATGTCGAAGATAGAATCGGAAAATTTAAATTTGTACTACTTATACTTTTTACTCACTTAGCCAATACTATATTGCTTATGAAATTTTACGGGGCTCAATCAGGAATTACGATAGGTTTAGGCTCGGTTTTAATGGCGACTATGACTTGTTATTCTCTTATTTACCCTAATTACAAAATTTATATGAATCGTTATTGGCGAAACTTTAGAGTTAATCTTCAGCTTGTGATATTTGGCACTTTGTTTTTGGATGTATTTTTTGCAGCTCTAGCGGATAAACTTTTAGGAGTTGTGAGCTTAACAACAAATACAGTAGGTGTTGTTATCGGAGCCGTCTTTTATTTTGCATTCTGTGAAGAGAAAACAAAAAAAAGCACATAGTGTTAATATGTGCTTTTGAACAATCAATAATAACTAATTAATTTTGTTTTGATTTTAGTTCAGTTTTACAGATGGTAACTTTTTCTTCGTACTCATCTTGGCGTTTATCTAAAACACTTTTATAACCTTTAAAACGCTTAATACGATCTGCTAAAAATTCTTCAGAAACTCCAACTAATTTTTTTTCTTCATCTAAGCCAATTTTGAATTCTTCTTCTTTTTCAGTTACGCGGTCTATAGGCTCAGTCCATTTAAGTTTTCCATCGCCACCATTTTTAGTATCTGACAATTGAGCTTTACACTCTCTTAAAACCCCATAGAGACCAAGAGATCCATACTTACGGCTTCCGTAAACGCGGTCTTCTAATTCGTAAACTTCATACTGAATTTTTCTTAACTCTTCATTCATCATTACTTTTTTTTGAACGACCATGTAGCCATCTTTAACGCCGAGAGAAGTTTCGCCGTTTACTTCAGATGTATTTTCCATTTTAGTTTCGATGTCTTTTGCTTTATTTGGGTTGGTTGTACACGCTGTAAGTAAAAGTTCTGCTGTAAGAAGTGCGACTGCGATCATTGCGAACTGTTTGAGTTCCATTTTCATTTAATAAGCCTCCTGATAGTGCTTGTACTTATTGTCCGCGATGAAAAGGTGGCTGGCACCTTTTAACGCGCGCGCGAGCTGGAGGCCGGGGTTTTTGCCCCTTCCAGCGAAGGAAGTATGTGGTAGGATTGGTTCACTCGTTGGTTTCCACGATCGTGGGAGAGTGAGGCTTGTCTTACAATGGTACATAGCAAGCGCCTTGCCAATTTAGATAATTTAATGATTTCAATAAGATAAACTTAGTGGTGCCAAAGAAGTGCGTTAAGTATCTAATTTGACTACTAAAACTGGTTGCGAAACATCTCTCGAGTCGGGCTAATGAGCTCCATAACAAATTCTTAGTCAGCCCTGTTAGCGCTAAAAGTCTCTGAGCTGGATGTGTTTCAAAACATTACACTCAAATCGAACCTAGTGATTATTAGTTAAAAACCATTGGTAAGCCTTTTGAAATGTAATTATTGAGATGTATAGCCTTCGAAAACTTTTCTTTTATATGTTTATATTTATAGCTTCAGGCTATTTGAGTTCTTGTGCGCCAAAGGCACAGAATGATTGTGGTTTTGTGCAAAATATATACGGACAACGCATCTCTTGGAAAATTAAATCTCCAATTAAATTGATTGTACATAATTCGATTCCTGTTGAGCTGCGCCAAGCCATAGTGAGAGCGGCGGCTACATGGGAGAAGCAAATTGGGCGCAAAGCATTTGAAATCTCTGAAGAATCTACACTGTTGAGCGTGTCACCGTCTAGGGATCAGAAAAATGGTATTTACTTTTTATCCGATTGGGAGTCAGATAGAACTTCTGAGCAGGGTCGAACATCTGTCTACTGGGCAGGTGATCAGATTCAAGAGGCTGATATTCGTATCAACGCCGCTGACTTCAGTTACTATGATCAAAATCCTCAATTATTGATTGGGTCCTTCAACCTTAAAAGGAATGGCGGCCGATCTTCGAGTGACGGTTACAGTTTTGAAGCTTTAGTACTTCACGAGATGGGACATATGTTAGGTCTCAAACATCGTGAAGGTTCTACTGTTATGGCTACGCACTTAGCAGCTTTTTCAGCGAGAACTCAGTTAGCAGCTGTAGACCAACAGGCCGTCAGTTGTGAATATAAATAATTTTTTTAAGAAGGTGAATTTATGAAAACATTAGAAACGACAAAACAAACAGAAGTTACAAAAGAAGAATACTCAGTCAATTCTTTAGAGTTTGCCGATGTTGTTGTTTATAATGAAATGGCAGATCAAACATCGGTTAAGATGAATCTGATTGAGCAAATTCACTCACAGTTAAATCAATTAGAAGTAATGAACCATAAACGTCAGTTTATGATGAAAGAAATCTTACAACATATTATCGATTAATTAATTATTAAGAATTTTCGTCAGGGCTATCGATAGCCTCTAATTTTGGAATAGAAAATCTAATGTAGTCACCAATGCGTTCTCTGGTCATGCCTTCGTTACTGATCGGGCGGTCGAATTTAAATTCCTCTCTAAAAGACTGAAAGTTATTTGTGCGCATAGTTTTGTTGCCATCTTCTGCGTTGTCAGCAAATTTTCTCTGACCTGAGATCACTGCTTTATTTCGTTGAATAGAAACTCTTAAATTGTCTTTTTCGTGTTCGGGAGCATAGGCTTCAATGACGTAAGATCCGGCGCTTTCAGAAACGCGGCTCCCGCGATCTTGTACGCGGTAAAAATCATCAGTTTCTTTTGTTTCGTAATTTTGAGTTACGGCTTTATTTCCGGTTTTACGCGCGTAGAGGTTTTTTTTTTCTACGCTCTGTTCAGGCGTAGAAGATTGTTGCACATTTTGTGAACGGGCGGCTTGCGCCTCTTCACGGGCTATCTGTTTTTGTTCAATCTCGGCCTGTTGACGATCGGTGCGCTCTTGTCTTTCAGCAGCGGCAATCTGGCGTGATTCTTCTTTGATATGATTAATAGCTGCAGCAGAGTTTGTTTCTAATTGTTTAGATTGATCAGCATAGTATTCGCGAACAGATTTCATGTCTTCTTTTTGCGCGTTCATGATCTCGCGTTTTCGTTCAGATTTTTCTTGCTGAACTTGTCTAAGATAAGTTTGCTGACTTCTTTTGTTTTGAATCGAATCTGCCATAGATAAATTGTATCAAAATTAGATTAAATAGGTGTGAGAATGTAAATTATTTTAAAACTTCTGGGCTTTGGCTAGTAAGGAGGTTAGTGCTTTGGTCGGGGTTTTCGGGTGCAAGCAACTTTAAACGCGGATTATCGCAGTGGGCCTTCAGATGAGAAGTATTGCCTTTGCACCACCAAGTTTCAATATAGGTGATTTCTTCGCTATTTTTAAGTGGGTAAAGGCTACGATATTGCTCAGGATCAAGAGTGGTTTCGACTTGTCTGGTAGCTTGGCTTTTTGAATCTATAAAATGCAAGGTGAATACGCGGTATTCGGCCAAAGAGGGAAGTGAGAGTAGTAATGTTAAAAATCCAGCAAACAAGCGCATAGAAAGCTTATCGGCGTATTTGGGGTGTGTCTTTAATGGGGTAGTTTTTGGTTCGTGCGAAGGTTGTTTTCGATTATATAGAAATAGGCACGAACAATGCGATGCTGATCATTTTCAGTGAGTGAGCTAATAAATTGTCGCTTATCATTTAAGGTTTTAAATTGGAGTAGTTTTAAAATATGGTCTTGAACTTGTTTGATGTTTTCGATTTCGAAAAACTCTTCTTCAGAGTAGGGCTTTTTAAAGACCTCTGTGATTAAGCGGTTTTCGAATAAAACGTGAATGCCAAACTCAGACTGCGTCAAAATAGACTGAAGATTATCGATTTGTTGTTCGTCTAAATATATTTCTACTTTTGACAAGCGAGTTCCTTTGCTTGAATCAGACTCCGTGAGGAATAACGATATTGCAATCATGGCGAAATAATGACTTAATCAGTCAAGGTAATGTGAGAAGATTTGAACTTCTTTTTTAGCTAGTATTTAAGCATAGGAGTCGATGTGAGTAAGGTTGCTGGAAAATTAAACAAAAATATTAACTCGAAGAAAAATAAGAACATCAAAATCAAGATGAAGAAGCAGGCTACGGCTACTGGTAAGCGTAAAGCGAAAGCTCACAAGGCGACAAAAAAAGTACAAGAAAAAGAATTGATCATCATCGATGAAAAACAAGGTTTAATATTTGAAAATGATAAAACCTTATTTGGATACTTCTCGGTTCCGATAAAAGAATACGAAACTCGCTACCAAAAATACTTCGACGAAAAAAATGATTTTTCAGATGTAGAAAATCAAGAGCACGAATCTTTACTTGAAGAAACTCTCGATGATCCAGATGAAATCTGGATTGATGATCATACTTTTGAAGATTTGATAATTCACACCTTAGTTAAAAGTTTTGAAACTAAGCAGCAAGCCTTTCATTATATTGCAGTGGTCTACATCAACACCGAAGATAATTATCCAACTTTTGTATTTATGCATTTCCCAACAAAAGATTCAAAAATGCTGGAAGCCTTTAGACAATCTGAAATAATTTTTCACAGAAAATTGGAAGCTATTCAATTTGCTGCTATTGAGGGAGACTCGCTTTTAGAAGGGGATTATTTAGCCATTGGCCTACTTGAGTCGATGATTAAACTGCGTGGAGAAAAAGACATTGCGGCAGATAAATTTAAAGACTTTGAAGAGTGCCGTGAATCTACAATTGATTCTCCAGACGAAATCTGGCGTAAAGTCGATTCTACGGGTCATATTTTAGTTACTTTTATTAAAGAGTTTGGCGATATGGGCATTGAAGATTTGCATTACATCGTAGTGACTGAAGAAGATACCGAAGCTCAGGTGAATTCTTTATTGTTTTCGTTTCCGACTAACGACACGAGCTTAGTGGATCGTTATCGTCAGGGCGAGAACTTAGAAGCAGAAGAAGTGGCTACAGAATCGAGCCACTAGGTCTTAATTAATTCCTAGAAACAGTATTGGTCTACGTTTTGTTTAATTTGTGCGGCAGACCAAGCGCTCACATCAGTTCCATAGAGTGGATGTAATTTTTGTAAGTTGTCGGCGCGAGTTGTACCGTCAGCATTTAATTTATAGTCGATCGGGCTCGCCGAGAATTGTGGTATTAAAATATCAGATTGAGCAGCAATAGTGCCATCTGTTTTATAAACAACTGCTTTTAATACTTGGTAAGGATGCTGAGAATCATCATTTAAGCGAATATAGAAACCATACTGCGATGTTATTTGAGTTATTAAAACTGAATCCATAGTTTCAGATGCTGTTTGACCGCTCGATATTAAGTAAGCCGCAAACTGTAATGGTGTTGGATCTAATTGTGCTGTTGAACCTACAACTCTCCATTTAAAAAATTTAAGGTAGTAACCTGTTTTAGTTGCATCAGCTGATAAGAAAGAAAATTTAGTTTTAATCCAGTCTTGGCTGATTTGACCTGTAGATGAGTCTACAACTGTTGCTGAATGCAATGTCATATTCGTGTTAGTCACACGGTTGCAAGAGGCTAGCGCCTGTTGCGAGTTGATAACAAGGCTATTTGAAGCTGGTGTAGTCTCGTTCGATTTTTTAGTACCACATGAAGTTAGAAAACTAACTGCGATTACTGATAATGTGATAGTTAAAATTGCTTGTTGTGCTTTCATAAAGCCCCCTGTTGATATACTGATAAAGCAATTGGCTTGCCATAACTCAGAATGAGAAAAGTTGCTATAAGGGGCTTGTTGGTTTAAAAAGAGCTGATCTGATACACTAAAAATTAGGTATTATCACCATGAGACATCTGCAATGTAATTTGTGACAGCTGTACATAAAGTTTTCACTTTGTATTTTACAGTTGCCCTAGCTCGACCCAAGTCACACCATCGCCGCCTGTTTCTTTGCTTCCTGCTTTCCACTTTTTAACGTAGACGGATCTAGAGAGGTAAGTGCGTATAGCCTTTTTCAAAGTCTCGGTGCCATGCCCATGAATAATTTTGAGACGATCTTCACTTTGTGCCGTGGCTAAATCAAGAGCCACTTCTAACTCAGAAATAGCATCATCAACAGTTTTACCGCGTAAATCGAGTATGCGGTCGGTGTCCATCATGGTGACTTGAGCTTGTCCACTTTTTCTAACTAGTGATGAAGTGGGGTTGCCAGATTTCATTGCGGGTTTAAGCTCAGACCATGGTAGCTGTAAACGTATAGACTGAGATAGAACTAAAACTTCTCCTCTGGAATTTGGAACGGATTGAATAACACCATCTTGATTCAGTGAAGGAACAAAAATTTTGCTTCCAGGTGGAAATTTTTTTGCAAAATCTTCGGGATTTTGAATATTCGTGGTTACAGGACTCACGATAGGCTTAGCTTTAACGATTTCAGGAAGGTTGTATTTAATTTCTTGGAGTTGGCGATGTTTGTCTAAAGCTGTTCCGGCTTTAGCTGTAGCGATGGCTTCTTCAACTTGATGGGTGGCCTTTTTTAAAGCTTGAGATAATTTATTTTCTTTTTCTTTTTCGAAAATTGAAATTTTAGTTTCATACTCTTCTTGCAGCTTGCTATTTTTTTTGGCTTGCTGCTTTAAGTTTTCTTGTAAAAGTAGAATATCTTTTTTTAGCGACTCGAGTTCGCTCATTTTGTTTTGGCGAGCTCTGGCTTCGGGTGTGAGTTTTTCAAGCGCGAGAGCCACTATATCGGCCGATACTCCGACGCGTTTTGCGGTTTGAATGGCGAGCGACTCTCCGGGAACTCCCGATAAAAATTGATAAGTTGGGCGGCCCAGAGTTGTGTCGTACTCAAGACTTCCACTTAAAACAGGATCTGTTTCTTTCCATCCCATTTTGAGTGGGCTTAAATGTGAAGTGATGACACCAAAAATTTTATTTTCAGCATACTTTTCAATAAAGGCACGCGCTAATGCTGAGCCTTCTTCTGGGTCGGTAGAACCGCAGATCTCATCAATTAAAATTAGATTGTTAAATCCTTTTAAGTGCGAGGCTTGATCTAAAATTTTTAAGTGAGCTGCGAAAGTACTTAAATCTTCATCAACACTTTGTGAGTCTCCAATGCCAGTAACAATTTGTTTAAAAAAGGGTAGAGTTGAGTTAGTGCTTGCACATATTGGTAACCCGCAACGAGCCATTTGAGCAGCAAGTCCTATTGATTTTAATAGAACTGTTTTTCCGCCAGCATTTGGGCCCGATAAAATTAAAATGCACTTATCTTCGCTCATTGTAACGGTGTTGCTAATAATTTTTTTGCCAGACATTTTAAGCATCGGATGAGTGAGGTCTCGGAGTTCGATTTTTTCATCGCTAAAGTTGCAGCTTTTAGCTTCGAGTAAAGTCGTCAGTTGAGCTTTTGAAAAAACTACGTCACAGTTTTCTAGAATTTTTTTACTTTTTTCGAATGAATTGCATAGAGTTGATAGGTATTCAGATATTTCATGCAAGAGTCTTTCGATCTCATCTTCGATGTCGACTTCAATTTGACGTAGGCGATTATTCATCGGAATAACAGTTTCTGGTTCCATGAAAACGGTTTGTTTAGTTTGTGAACTGCCATGAATAACTCCCGCTACAAAGTGTTGCATTCCGCCTTTAACAGGAATAACCCAGCGACCTTCTCTGGTGGTCACATACTTTTCTTGGAGCATATGGGCCATATCATGATCGTGTACCAATTTATCCATATGGCTTTGTATTTGCCGACCTAACGATTCTCTCTCCTTTGAAAGAGCGTAGAGTTTTTCAGAAGCATCCATGCGGATGTCGCCAGAAGGAGTCATTAAGTTATCGATAGCCGAAAGTGGCTCTTCAGCTTTCATTAAATTTTCGAGTTGTTGCTGGGCCCACGGACTCTCATGAATTTTTAAAGCTTCGCTGAGAGCAATAGTTTCTAAACAGAAGTGTCGCATGTCTTTGAGTTCTAGAGTTTTGAGAACGGCTTTTTTGCGCAGTCTGGTGATCCATAAATCAAAAAGATCAAGACTTTGCATATGAGGTCTGATTCCACCTGCGATAACAGCTGATGCACTTTCAATCTCGATAAAACTTTTTTTAGCCTCACTGCTTTCTGAAAAGGCTTTTGTACTCGCTATGATATGGCGAGCATTATCGCTGGTGGCGAAAGATTTTATTTTTTCTAGTATTTCGGACCAATCTAAATTTTTAACTTCGAACATATGAGCCTTTGTTTTTATAAATGTAAATAAGTCCTATGAGTAATGCGAGCCAAATAATCCAATCGAGATACCCGTATTCGGTGTAGAAAGTTTGTGTCGGATTTTTTTTATATTTAATATCGTAAGTGTAAGCCCAGCTTTCGTTAATCGGAGAATTTTGCAGTCTTGTGCCGTCAGCCAGTATGGCCCACGAAATGCCTGTATTGGTTGAGCGCACTAAAGGCCTGCGCACTTCGATTGCGCGTGCTAAGGTCATAATGCCGTGCTGGTAAGGCTCGGCCCACCAGCCAAACCAAGAGTCGTTGGTGACGTTAAACAAAACTTGTGCGCCGTTGAGAGCTAAGCCTCTTGAAAAGCTTGGATCGAGTGAGTCATAACAAATTTGTGGTCCAAGTTTAATGATTTTTTCTTTGAGCGCAACGCTGGCAACAACTGGGCCGGAGCCTTTATCGAAAACGCCAACAAACGGAAAGAGTTTGTAAAGCGAAGGATATTGTTCGCCAAAAGGTAAGTACTCGCCAAAAACAAGAAGATTGGTTTTAGAATAGGCCTTGTCAGAAAAATTCATTTGTGGAGAAAGGTAAAAAACTGCATTGCTTGTGAGTTGGTAGCCGAGGTGATCTTTTTTCTTATTGTTCACCGAGTAGCCACCAGTTACCACCGGAATATTCCATGCGCTTACCGACCTCAGAAGGCTGCTTTGTTCGATGCGAGTGTGAGTGTATTCATCGAGTGCAAAAGGCATGGCCGTTTCGGGCCAGATTATTAAATCACTAGGGTTACTAGCTAAGTGTCTCGAAGTCAGGTCGGTGTAAACACTTCGGATGTAAGAGTGGTATTGATATTGTTTTTCAGACTGCACTTTTTCGGCGTTGCCAATGTTGCCTTGTGCGACGGCGATTTGAGCTGATTCGTCGGTTTTGCTCCAAGCTTTAGCTTTAAAAGAACCAGTC
>JBEBIK010000418.1:0-2001 GCA_040080445.1 Pseudobdellovibrio sp. | reverse complement strand
AGAATAAATCACGAACTTACGACTTTATCGTTCCCATCTAAACCTGCATTTAGAGTTAATGCTTCCGTTAAAAAAGATAAGTATACAAATGAAGTTTACTATATAAGCACTGTAGCAAATTCAAACGGTGTCGACGATTCTGCAGTAAATTTACTGGCCTATGCTAGACAAACAGATTCTATGGAAGTAACTGGTGGGGCCTTTAATATTTTGAACAATATGTTTTTAGGCTATGATTACATACTCAACAACACGGGCACAACCGACACTACTTGTTTAAATGATAAACTCGATGTGTATTGGAAAATAGGTTTCAATCCGTTTCAATACGAATTTCCCGATAAACAGCCGGAAACGTTAGGAAGCAATTCCTATTACAAAAAAAATCTTTATATTACTGGTGGAAAACTCGGCAACTTTAGTTTTGAGCGTGCCGACCATTTCAGTGATTATGTCGTTATTCACGAATTAGGACATCATATTGAAGAAGTTTGCGGTTCTTTGCTTTCTCCTGGTGGAGATCATTCAATTATAGTGCGTATAGATCCCAGACTAGCTTGGAGCGAGGGTTGGGCAAACTACTTTGCAGCTCAAGTGATGTATAGCTCGATCAACTATATCAACCCAGAATTTATTCCTAAAATGACTTCTTCAGCAATTACGGACACAGCATGGACTTACCTATTCGCCGCTAAAGGTTTTTCAGACTCCGTACAAAATATTGGTAGCGGCAGCGGCTTTATGTTTGATATTAAAAAGCCTGGCAACAATCCCGATGTTTGGCAATCTGAACAGTTTGCTGGGCAACCTTTCGATAAAACAGACTCGGCCCAATACCCTGGCGAAGGTCACTTCCGCGAAGGCGCCATTACTCGAGCTTTATTTAAACTATCAAATACATGTGGAACCACGTGTATGGCATCATCGCCTATAAGCTTTAGTAGCATATGGTCTGCAATGAGTTATCAAGATTTACCTGTTACACCTAGTGTTCCTGGTTTAGTAGGAATTGGCGATAGCAGTGTTTATAAATTTAAAAGCTCAGCAACCTTTATGGAAATTTTAAAAAGAATTGTAACTAATAACTATGTTACTCCTGCGGCTTGGACTCCGTATAAAACTTTGATTGAGCAGGCTAATTCGGATGCCTTAGATCTATATACTGATGGTCGATTCACTTCCAGTGGATTTAACTTCTGGTTGCCCTACGGTACTAATCTGACTACACGATCGCTCGGCGCTTGCTCTATTGGTGGATACAAAATACAACCTAGGTCTGATGATCCCGTACTAACAGCAACAAATTCAGACCAACGTTATTCTAATCATTTTTACACAATTGATTTAAATACTCTCGGAAGTTTTGACGAAATACGAGTGAACTTTACTAAAAATGCAGGAACAGATACTGAATTCGATATTATACTTTACAATGAAGACTACTTTTACAATTTCGACTATTACTGCCCGTCGTTTGCTTCAGATGGCAGTTGTAAAGTCAGTTACCAAGCTAGCCGCGTAACAGACGAATATATGGTTAAAAGCGATCGCAGATCAGGCACTATCGCCACTAAAGTAATTCGTGGTTTGATGGCGCTTAATCCAGCTAAAAAATATTTACTCAACATCAGAGCCTATACATCTAATAAATCTATTAGCAACAGCACCGATTACACATTTACAGTACGCGACGAGAACGGAAACAATTTATGTCCGTAAAAAATAAAATTATTTTGTCCTCAATTTTAATTTCGATTACAGCTAGCTCGGTGTTTTATTTAAATTCAAATAAAAAAAGTAAATCACCAAGAAGCAATGTTTTGCTTTCTACTTTTACACCTGAAGGCGTCGTTAATCGAGATATACAAATTGATTTTGCAGCCGATTCTGTTGAGAACGACTCCGACACCGCACAAGTTTATGTAAAACTAAAAATGCCTTTCGATTTTGATGCTGATCTTAATTACACTTGGAAACTGAGCGAGGGCGTATCTTTACTTG
>JBEBIK010000417.1:0-2006 GCA_040080445.1 Pseudobdellovibrio sp. | reverse complement strand
TTAGAAGTTTTTTTCCATTGATTTCAAGATTTAAATTTTTAATCTGTAAAATAAGTTCACTATTGGTTTTGACAGAAGATAACACCTGCGCTGGCGCATTTTGTAGATCTAAAAAATCGGCTAGACGTTTAAATGAAGTCCAAGCATCAAATACGAAAGTAAAAAACCATGGAAGTTGTCGAAGTGGGCGCGAAAGAAACACAGTGGTGACCCAAAGAAGTGAAATAATATCGGCTTTAGAAAATGTTTTATCGTAAAACCAAATAAAAAAACCAAGCATGGCTAAGTTGAGCCAAAACATAATGCTAGATGAAATAGAGTTCATCACTTGTCCGTTTGTGAGCATATGAATACGGTTAACAGTTTCTTCACGACGTTTTTTTATGATTTTATTTTCAAAGCCCTCAATCCAATTTAGAATTTTAAGTCCACGAATGTTTTGAATCCACTCATTTACGAGCCCCATTCGGTCAGCAGCCAATATTTTAAATCTAAAAAAGAAAATCGACTGGCGGTAAGCCATAATACTATTGAGAAGCAATAGGGCTGCCACCAGACTCAAACTAAAGCTTAAAGGCAATTCATAAAAGTAATACAAAAATACGGGAGTTAATACGAGGGGAATAATAGTCGTAAGGCCGTAGGGTAGCGATTGCTCAAGCCAGACAGTGGCGCTGGGAACATCGGTCGCATAAAGCGAAACTACTTCGCCCACACTTCTTTTCTGGAGAGTGAGAGGTTTTAAATATAAATTATGACGGTAGAGTATTTCAGCTAACTTACGTTGGGCTTGTATAGATTCGTTTTGTCCGACAAACAAAGTGAGCTGATTTAAGACTAAGTAGCCTAGCGACAGTGCAACGCAAATAGCTAGAGGAGCATAATCTAAGTGAGTTGAGAATATTTTTTGATAGTAAGGCACAGCTAATCCAAGCACAGCTGAAACGACAGATAAAACCAATATCAAAATACGATAGTGGGGGCGATCTAAAAAAATAGTTTTAAGGATGGTTTTACTGCCAGAGGTCATTTGCGCAACCATCCAGTTAAGGAATATCGAGCTTTGTTAGTTTTAAGAACTTCATGTTCGAGCTCGCTTTTAAATAAAATCATTTGACCCATTTGCGGTTCTATTGTGAAAACTTTCTCGAGGCCTGAATAGCCCACGAGTTGTCCGCCGTCATCAGAGTTCCATGACTCATTTAAATAAACAACAAATGAAAAAACTCTCTTGTTGTTGTTGGCCGTTAGATCTTGGTGTCTGTGATAAAAATGTCCAGCTTCGTAAACAGCATAGTGGCACTCGGATGAATTTAAGCTCGTTCTGAAATATTCTTTAAGCTCGGAAGTGAGGAGGTTTATCTGCTCGAGTGCTGTTTTGTCGTCAGCATTAATGAGGTCGGAGCTTTCGCCCAGCCAAAAAATACTGTCATTGCGTATTGATTTTTCAGGAGTGAGGCTGCGGTTCAGCGTTGCAGGCTTGAACTTTTGAGCTTTGAACTTATCTTCTGCCGATTTTCGCAGCTTTAAAGCCTGAGCAAGATCTACAGGGATTAGAGTCCAATCCTGCTCTGCTAATTCATCAAAATATTGTTGTAGATTGTTTGCTGGAAACACAAACTAAGTGTAGCATTTTGAATATAGGTTGAAAATGAGTAACTCACATAATAACAGAAGAAATTTTATTAAAAATTCGCTCATTGCAGCAGCAGGTGTTTCGGCCTACTCGTTACTGTCTTCTTGTTCGTCATTCGATGATTATCTCTTCGATGATCGCTATAGCTTTGATGATGAAGTGATGATCGTTGGTGGTGGAATTTCGGGCCTTTATTTAGCCTATAAGCTCAGAACAAAAGGAACCGAGTTCAGACTTTTTGAGGGCTCAAATACTTTTGGAGGGCGCATCAAGTCTAACACAGGTATAGATTACGGGGCGTCATTAATAGGCAATAATAATGTATTGGCTTTAGAGCTTTTGAAGTATCTAAATCTAGAATCTAAAGCTA
>JBEBIK010000416.1:0-2013 GCA_040080445.1 Pseudobdellovibrio sp. | reverse complement strand
ACACCGAAAATATTTTAAACGAAGTTCCAGTCTACTATGCCCGAAATTTTCATTATCAAAGTAGTGGCTACTTAAGTACAGAGTCAGCCGAGCTCTATGAGCATCAAGTCGAAATGCTTTTTTCGGGTGCGGCAAATGCTATGCGCAGACTTATTTTAGTGGATCTAAAAAAACGCCTTAATTTTTCAGACGGCGAGGGGCTCAATTTTTTAGAGCTCGGTAGCGGTACAGGGGCTTTAACTCAGTTTGTAGCTCAGGCCTTTCCTAAGGCCAATATTACATGCGTTGATTTAAGCCCTTATTACTTACAAGTGGCCAAAAAGAAATTACAAAAATTTAAACGAATAAACTTCATGAAAGCTGGCGCCGAAGACTTGCCATTTAAAGAAAAATCTTTTGATGTGGTTTATTCTTGTTATTTGTTTCATGAATTGCCACCAGAACTTCGAGTTAAAATAATGCAGGAGTCGGTTCGGGTGGCTAAACCCAATGCTTTAATTGGGGTGGTGGATTCGCTTCAGAAATCTGACGATAAAGATTTTGAATGGGCTTTAAAGCAGTTTCCGATTGATTTTCATGAGCCTTTTTATAAGAGTTATATCGAAAATTCGCTGCAAGAGTTGTTTACCAAATCTGGGGTGGTTGAGGTTGAGCAGCGTATTGGGTTTTTGAGTAAGTCGGTTGGGGGTCGGTTGGGGGATTAAGAATAGCTTATGTTGTGGGAGCTTACACTCGCAGCAGCCATCTACCAATCGTCGGATCATAATTCCTAGCGCCGAAATTCTTCATGGGGCTATCGCTTTAAAATTTTTTTAAATTGTTCTATAAATTCTTCGAACTTTTCAGAGGCGTTTTCTTTTTGTGCCCATCGTTTTATTTTTGCAATATTCACAGGATGTTTTTCACAAACCCAAATTGCATGAATCAGACTACGCCTGTCATTCCAGTGAAACCATGCGGCCAGTCGGTCCATTACACATTGAGTGGGAGAATACATTTGAATTGTAGTTCCTCGAACATTTAATTTCCCCTCTGGTTTTATAGGAATCGAGTTGCCAATTGCTATAGGGCCACTTGGAAATTCAACATAAAGCTCGGCTTCAGAATGAATAAAATATCGCCCCTTCTTTGAAAAGCCAATTTCTGCCAGTGCCAATGTAATAGCTTCATGCGAGTAAGGAGAAATAAAGTCTAAGTCTTTAGAAGCATGACGTTCATTAGTGTAAATAGAAACGCAAGCTCCGCCTACCAAAACGCAAGATATTCCATGCTTTTCTAATTGTTTAACTACAGCTGCTGCAAATTGTTTACGATTAAGCTTGGCCGTAATTTTCATATTGCTTTATTTTTCTTTCTTGGTCTCTTTCGTTTCATGAAATAAAGCTCTTGCTTATCAATCGGAAGATTAAATAGAGCTTTATTGAGTAAAGCATTTAACTCTTTAATTAAAAACCAATTTCTATTAAAAAAATAAACCCTAGTTCTGCCACTGTCTTTGCCAAGTAATATATCAGCCTGTTCGAGCTTGTTAAGAGTGCGATTAACTTGAGTGTTACTAATTTTGAATGCTCTTGATATTTCTAGAGAATAGCTTTCTCCTTGAGCGGCTAGGAATAAAAGGCATTTTTCTGTTGTTTTACTTCCGAATAGCTCTGAAAGCATAATAGCACCTACCTATATTAGGTATATATTAACCTAATATAGGTAAAAATCAATAAAATTCCATAAGGGTGACTCATAATCTCTGGCGCCAAAGCAAATCAACTTAGTGTCGCTATCATATAATCCGCCAGCATAAGTAAGCGGTTGAAAGTTGGAATTAGTGTTTTTAATTAAGCAGCCTTTTTCCAAACAGTTTTTGGCTTCATGCCACTTTCTTTGCAGCTTCTTAAAAAATCATTAATTAGTGTTTGATAAGGTATATTAGATTTTTCGCCGAGCTTTTTAAAATAATCAATTACATCGGTATCGAGCCTGATCGTAATACTCTTTTTAAGTTTGCTTGCATAAGGG
>JBEBIK010000059.1:0-9232 GCA_040080445.1 Pseudobdellovibrio sp. | reverse complement strand
CGTTAATGACATGGAAGAAAAAGTAGTTGCAATCAATCGCGTAACAAAAGTTGTTAAGGGTGGTCGTAGATTTTCTTTCGCAGCACTAGTTGTTGTTGGTGATAAATTAGGTCAAGTAGGTTTCGGTAGCGGTAAAGCAGGCGAAGTTCCTGAAGCAATTGGTAAAGCTACTCGTTCGGCAAAAAAATCTTGCCGCGATGTTAATTTACATGAAGGCACTATTCCTCACGAAGTTATCGGTAAATTCGGTAGCGCTAAAGTAATCATGAAACCTGCTTCAGCTGGTACTGGCGTTATTGCTGGTGGTGCTGTTCGTGCGGTTCTTGAATCTGTAGGCGTAAAAGATATTTTAACTAAATGTGTTGGTACTCGTAACCCTCACAATGCTGTTCGCGCAACTTTAGACGGTTTAAAACAGCTTAAGCTTAAAAAGGTGGCCCAAAATGGCTAAGACATTTGAAGTTAAATTAAAAAGATCAACTATTGGTTGCAGCCCGACTCAAATCAAAACTGCACACGCTTTAGGTTTAAGAAAAATCAATCAAGTTGTTACTAAAACTGATACTCCTGCAAACAGAGGTCAGCTTTACAAAATACAACATTTAGTTGAAATCACAGTAAAAAAATAAGCTAAGAAGTAATCGGAGTTTTATATGAGTTTATTATCAAGTTTAGCACCAAAAGCAGGATCTACTCACTACGGAAAACGTATCGGTCGCGGTATAGGTTCTGGTATGGGTGGAACATCTACTAAAGGTCACAAAGGTCAGTTAGCTCGTACGGGCGGTACTGTTAGACGTGGTTTCGAGGGTGGTCAAACTCCTTTAGCTCGTCGCTTACCTAAATTCGGTTTTACAAATGCAGCTTTTGCTAATGTTTTTCAAATAGTTAATCTATCTGATTTTGCAAAAGTAAAAGGTGACGTAGACGCAGCTTCTTTATACGCAGCTGGTTTAATTACTAAAAATGCTCAAATCAAAATATTAGCTAAAGGCGAGTTAAAAAAAGCTGTAAACGTTAAAGCCCATGCAGTTAGCGCAAAAGCTAAAGAAGCTATTGAAAAAGCTGGTGGCAAAGTTGAAGTTATTGCTCCAAAAGCTACCTTTAAAAGAGCGAGTAAATAGTGGCAGACCAAGGCGACAACAAAGGTTTAGGCAGTCTCAGAAATAAAATTCTCTTCACCTTAATTTGTCTTGCTGTTTACCGTGTTGGTGTTCATATACCAACACCTGGTGTAAACGGCGTTGCTGTTTCTGAGTTTTTTAATTCTCAGAACCGCGGCATCTTTGGCTTGTTTAATACTTTCAGCGGTGGCGCATTATCACAGTTTTCAGTATTTGCCTTAGGTATCATGCCATACATTTCGGCTTCAATTATTTTTCAACTTTTAACATCAGCTCTTCCTTTCTTAGAATCTTTGAAAAAAGAAGGTGAAGCTGGTCGTAAAAAAATCACTCAATATACTAAATACGCAACTGTAGTACTTGCTGTAATTCAAGGTTACGGAATCAGTACTTGGTTAGCTAGCCAAACAACTTCAGTAGGTGGTTCATTACTATCTTCTGGTTCGTTAGGTATTTTTCCATTTAAATTCGTGACTGTACTAACATTAGTTGCGGGAACTTGTTTTATCATGTGGTTAGGCGACCAAATCACAGAGCGTGGTATTGGTAATGGAACATCTTTGATTATCTTTACTGGTATTGCTGCATCTATACCAGGTGGAGCTCATCAGTTATTTGAATTAGTAAAATCTGGCGAATTAAAAGCAATTTTAGCTCTGGCTTTATTGATTTTCATGGTTGCAGTTATCGCAGCTGTTATTTTCATGGAAGTGGCACAAAGAAGAATTGCGATTCAGTACTCTCAGCGTTTAGCTAATAATAACATGGGTTCTTTGGCTTCAAGTCACTTACCTATTAAAATTAATTTTGCTGGTGTTATTCCACCAATTTTTGCCAGTTCATTATTATTATTTCCAAGCACATTAGCTAACTTCATGAATGTACCATGGTTAAATGCTATGACAGATTCTTTGAATCCAAATGGTGTAATTTTTAATATATTATTCGTTTTATTCATCGTATTTTTCTCATTCTTTTATACTGATATCGTATTTAATGCCGATGAAGTTTCTGAGAATTTAAAAAAATCGGGCGCATTCGTTCCGGGTATCAGAGCCGGAAAAAGCACAGCAGATTTTATTCGTTATGTTCTAGATAGAATTAACGTATTAGGTTGTGTTTATCTTAGTGTGGTTTGTATTTTGCCTGGTTTATTAACTCAGTTTTTCAATATTCCATTCCATTTCGGTGGTACTAGCTTATTGATCTTAGTTGGTGTGGCTATCGATACATCTCAACAAATTCAATCTCACTTATTATCTAGCAAATATGATTCTTTCTTAAAGGGCGTAAAAATTCGCAGTAGAAGGGTTCAGTTTTGAACATAATTTTGATAGGAGCTCCGGGATCAGGTAAGGGTACCCAATCTCGTAGATTTATTGAAAAGTATGGCTTTGTTCAGCTTAGCACTGGAGATGTTCTAAGAGGTGCAATAACTGCAAAGTCCGCTTTAGGGCTTCACGCTCAAAGTTTTATGGATCAGGGTAAGTTAGTTCCTGATCAGGTTATGGTAGATCTTGTTGATAGTTACATTGATCAACAGGCTGGAAAATCGGTTATCTTCGACGGTTTTCCAAGAACAGTAGCACAGGCTGAGAGTTTAAACTCTATGCTTAAAAATAAGGCTACGAAGATTGATAAAGTTGTTTATTTTAAGATCAATCCTCAGATCTTAGTAAAACGTCTAACCGGACGCAGAACTTGTTCTCAGTGTGGTGAAATTTACCATATCGAGACCAAACCTTCGAGTAAGGGCCACCTTTGTGAAAAGTGTGGAGGCTCCCTGACTCATCGGCCTGATGACCGGGAAGAAGTAATTAACGAGCGTTTGGCTCAGTTTGAAAAGAACACGGGTCCTACGATCGAGTTCTACCGAAAACAGGGAAACCTAGTTGAAGTAGACAGTGAGCAGGAACCAGATGTGGTTTTTGAACAAATTATTAAAATTCTAGCATTAGCTAATTAAGGCTAGACTAGGTTTATATACAGTGTTACTAATCGTAACCTTTGGCGGAGTATTGTTATGAAGGTCAGACCATCAGTAAAAAAAATATGTAATAAATGTAAAGTTATTAAAAGAAAAGGTGTTGTACGAGTGATCTGTGAGAACTCTAAACACAAGCAAAGGCAAGGTTAAGCTATGGCACGTTTAATGGGTATCGACTTACCTCGTAATAAGAGAATTGAAGTCGCGTTAACTTATATATTCGGTATCGGACGCTCGCGCGCCCGTAAAATTTGTAAAGAAGTAGGCATTCCTGATACTTTGAGAACAGATGCTTTAACAGACGAACAAACTGCTGGAATGCGTGCGTTAATCGAAGCCAACTGGAAAGTTGAAGGAGATTTACGTCGTGATATCGGTATGTTTATCAAACGTTTAACAGATGTTAACTGCTATCGCGGTACTCGCCACAGAAAAGGTTTACCTGTTCGTGGTCAAAATACTCGTTCGAATGCAAGAACTCGTAAGGGTCCTAAGAAAACAGTAGCTAACAAGAAAAAAGCTGTTTAAGCGGTAGGGTGAAAATATGAATACTACAATGGAAAAAAAGCCTACAACGGCTAAGAAAAAAATTAAAAAGAATGTTGTTCAAGGTCAGTGTCACATAAACGCTGGTTTTGGTAACGTAATTATCACTTTCACTGACATGTCAGGAAACACTGTTTCTTGGTCTTCAGCAGGTCATATGGGATTCAAAGGTAGCCGTAAAGGTACTCCTTATGCAGCCCAAGTTACATGCGAAGATGCAGCTAAAAAAGCCATGGATAGCGGAATGAAATCTGCTGACGTACTTTTAACTGGTCCCGGCGCAGGTCGTGAACCAGCAATCAGAGCTTTAGCAGGAACAGGAATGAGAATTTTATCTTTAAAAGATATTACTCCAATTCCTCATAACGGATGCAGACCTCCTAAGCGTCGTAGAATATAATCGGAGTTAAATTATGAGTTGTGTACAAAATTCAGTTTGTAAATTATGCCGTCGCGAAAACATGAAACTTTTCTTAAAAGGTGACAGATGTTATTCAGACAAATGTGCTTTTGAAAGAAGACCATATCCTCCAGGACAACATGGTCAATCAAGACTTAAGTTTTCTGAGTTCGCACTTCAGTTACGTGAAAAACAAAAAGCTAAAAGATACTATGGTCTTTCTGAAAAGCAATTCCACAGATATTTTGAAATGGCTGATCAATCTAAAGAGATTACAGGTAATGCATTATTGAAATTCTTAGAATTAAGATTTGATAACGTAGTTTACACTTTAGGTTTTGCAAATTCACGTCGCGAGGCACGTCAATTAATCTCTCACAATCACTTTTTAGTGAATGGTAAAAGAGTAAATATCCCAAGCTATATCGTTAAAAAAGGTGATGTGGTTGAAGTGGCCGAAGCAAGCAAAGAGATGAATAAAATCTTAGCTGCAATACAAGCAGTTGCTCGTCGTACAATTCCAAGTTGGCTTGATGCTAATCACGCAGCATTTAAAGGAACGATCAAAGATCTTCCGTCTCGTGATGAAGTAACAATTCCAGTAGAAGAAAGTATGATCGTTGAATACTATTCACGATAATTAAGGGGTAAAGATGCAAGAGCACTATTATAAATTTTGGAGAGAGTTAATTAAACCAAAAGGATTTGAGATCGAAAAAGATACTCAATCTGTAGAGTACGCAAAATTTGTTGTACGCCCTCTTGAGAGAGGTTTTGGAGTTACTCTTGGTAATTCATTAAGAAGAATTTTATTAAGTTCTATGATGGGTTCTGCCGTAACTGCTGTGAAATTCGAAGGAGTTTTACATGAGTTCTCGACTTTGCCAGACGTTTTAGAAGATGTTTCAGACATTATTTTAAATTTAAAACAAGTTCGTTTCAGACAATACAATTCTGAAGCTTTAACTTTGAGAATTAATAAAAAGGGTCCTGGAGTTGTTACAGCTGCAGACATCGTTACGACTGATAAAATTGAAATCTTAAATCCGCACCAACACATTGCTACTCTAGGTAACAATGCTAATTTCAACGCTGAGTTAATCGTGTCTTACGGACGTGGTTATGCTCCAGTTGAAAATAGCACTGAAGACTTACAAGTTGGCTTTATCGGTGTAGATGCCTTACACAGCCCGATCAGAAAAGTTAACTATTCTGTATCGAATGCACGTGTTGGACAAAGAACTGATTATGATTCTTTAGCTTTAGAAGTATGGACTGACGGTTCTTTAAAACCTGAAGAAGCAGTTTCATTAGCCTCTAAAATCTTAAAAGAACAATTACAGATCTTCTTAACTTTCGATGAGTCTTTAGAGCCTTCGGACGAAGTAAGAGGAATGGGTTCTTCATCATTGAACGAAAACTTATTCCGTTCAGTTGACGATTTAGAATTAAGCGTTCGTTCTGCTAACTGTCTTAAAAATGCTAACATCCGTTTCATCGGTGAATTAGTAGTTAGATCTGAAGCTGAAATGCTTAAAACTAAAAACTTTGGTCGCAAATCATTAAATGAAATTAAAGAAATTTTAACGACAATGGGACTCGGTCTTGGAATGAAGATCGAAGGATGGCCACCTCCGGGATGGGATCCTAATTCAATGCCAGTGTCAGTTAAAAAAGAAGTACAATAGTAGGAGTCCGAGATGTCATCACATCGTCGTTTAGTAAAACATTTTAGTCGTAAAAGTGGCCCTTTAAAGGCCCTTATTCGTGGGTTAATGGTTTCGTTAGTTGAGCACGGTCGTATCAAAACGACAGTAACTCGCGCTAAAGAAGTTCGTCGTCATATCGAAAAGGTTGTGACTCTTGGTAGAAAAGGCGATTTAAATTCAACTCGTCTTGTTATCGCGAAGCTTGCAAACAAAGATTTAGGCTTAGACTTAGTTAAAAACATCGCTCCAAGATTTAAAGATCGTCCGGGTGGTTACACTCGCGTGATCAAAATCGGTCGCAGACCGGGCGATACTGCTGAGATGGCTTTTCTTGAATTCGTAGATTACGACTATAAAGCAAAAGTAGCTCCTAAGAAAGCAACTAAAGAAGATAAAGCAGTTGTTAAAGTTCAAAGCAAAGCTAAAAAAGCTAATGCTGTTGCAGTTGAAAAATCTAAAAAAGTTGTTAGAAAAATGCGTAATAAGTCTCGTGCAGCTATGCATGCTTCGAGATAATTATACATAAAGTATTAATTTTAAAACCCAAGGCTAATACCTTGGGTTTTTTTTTGCTTAAAGCAGGTTGAGAATATGAAGTTAAAATTGACGTTATTGTTCGTAGTGCTAGCTGGAGCTTTTTCATATTATGTATTTAAGGGCGGCTATTTTTCTGGATTTGGAGAGCCATCTGTAACAGTAATTGGTCAGGCAGATGTTACATCCGAAGTTTTATTTAATAAACTCTATAGCGCTGAACTTAGAGACTATGAGGGAAGTAAAATAGTTATCGATAAAAGCGCCGTAAACGGCGAAAACGACGTGATCGTTCACTTATGGGCGTCTTGGTGTGGCCCTTGTGTAAACGAGGTTCCTGAGCTGATTCACTACTCTAAGCAAAACCCCAAAGTGGAGTTTGTAATTATATCTCTAGATGAGTACCAAGATGATATTGCTAAGTTTATGAAGAGTTTTCCTGAGTTTAATGCAAGTCGCTTTATTAGAATTTGGGACGGGGATAATACTTTTGTTAAGCTTTTGAATGCGGACAGATTACCTATGAGTGTAATCTTGAGAAAATCGAACAATCAGCCACAGATCGTTAAATCTGTGGTGGATTGGAAAAGCTTAAAACTTTAGTTTTTCTTTTAGTGAGCTGATCAGCTCTTTAGAAATAGTCGTTACGTCGGTTACGCTGCTGTCCATTGATAGATCATACTGAAGGTATTTATGTATACCTTTAAACTGTTTTTCAGCTAATCCTACAACTCGATCTTTGCGTTGTAATTCACGCTCTTGTAGTTTGCTAAGCGGACAGATGACCCCAAATACAAATTTTTGTTCTACGGAGCTTAGATTTTTTTCGTAAAATGAATAAATGTCTTCATTGTAAACGGGGCAGTCGGCAATGACTATATTACCAGTATCATGAAGAGCTCTAACGCAAGAGAAATAACCTTGAAATATGGATACCCAGTTCATGGATGCAGAGTGCTTTTGTTTGCCCTCTAGAGATTCAATTATTTGAGTCGGTAATGAGTAGAGTAGTGTATCAATAGAAAAATAAAAAATGGGTAAATCTAACTGCTTTTGTAATTCGCAGGCAAGTGTGCTTTTGCCTGCGCTTGAAGTGCCATTTAGATAAATTACCATGAGCCTTACAAGCCTAATTTCTTTTTAAGTTCGTCAGCTTGTTTTTGTAGTTCTTTTTGTACGCCAGCTTTGGCTTTATCTTCGAAGTCCTTTTTAGCTGCTGCTACTTTTGTTTCAGCTTCTTTCTTCTGACCATCAATTTGAGTTTGTAATTTTTTAACTTCGCCTTGAGCCTGTGTTTTAAGAGATTCAACTTGTGAGTTAAACTGAGTCTTAAGCTTGGCAATTTCTGAGTTGATTGCGGCCTGTAGCTTCTCGTTAGCTTCATTAATTTTGTTTTGTAGTAAGCTTTGGAAGGCTCTCTCGAGATCTCCGCCAAGACTTGATCTAATGTCGATATCTAGGTTTTTGAGTTCGCCCTTAGCCGAAGCTTGAAGGTCAAATTTATTAATTTTTCCGAGTGTACTTTTTAGGATCTCATCAATTGTTGAATTTTCAGACCCAATTTTAAAATTAACATTACTGAAGGTGTTATTGAGTTTCAGGTCGTATGTTTTAAAACCGATAACTTCTCCTGAAGTTATCAGATTCGAATCTGTAGCTGGAATAGAGATGCTGGCTTCTTTAGTTTCAGATAGTACTAAATTACTGATCGGATATGAGTTGATTCCGAATTCGTACTTAACAACAGCCTCTTTATTAATATTATTGAGCATTGCATCTAAGTGAATACCTTGAAGCTTCATTTTGTTGAAGCTTCCATCTATTTTAACTGTAGTAGGTTTGCCAATTTGTCGTTGGTTAGATGTTACGTTGCTGATCAAACCTTGGAAATCTCCATAATCGGCTTGAGTATTTGATTTTGAGCTCAAAGAAATTTTTTGAATCCAGAACATTGGGTAACCATTAGTTTTTGGAAATTCGTAGCTCACGCCTTCGCTGCGGGGGTGGGGTTGGATCCTGTCGTCAGCTTCGGATTCTTTCTTTTCGCCGTTGACCATTTTTGCATATTTTGGCGGAAGATATTTTGTAGCTAATACTTTGTAGTTGTCGAGCTTTTGCATATAGGGAGTTAGATAGCTCATGAATAGTGATTTTGCGAAGCTTGCTGCATCGATTTTTGGTATTTTGAAACGACTTTTAATTGTGGCAATATCGGTTTTGATTTGTTGATCAATGGCTTTATAGTCTTGATCAATTGATTTCAAATCTGCATCGAGTTGAGATTTAAGTTCTTGCACTTGTTTAGTTTTACTGTCGATTTCTTTTACGATGCTATCTGCTTCTTTAACTGAAGCGTCGAGCTCTTGAAGATTAGCGAAATCTTTGAATTTAATTTTGTTAAAACGCTCATTGAGTGCTGTGAGTTCTGGCCCCGTGGGGAGAGCTTTTATTTTTGCATCCCATTCGGTACGTTTAGCAGTCCATTTGGAATTCATCTCTTCCAAAAGTTTTTTTGAAGCGAGTTGGCCTTCGATATTTTTAATTTGATCATCAAACTTGCCAGTTTTTAAGAACTGAGCGGCATCTCCGAGGATATTATTTTGATTATCTTTATCGAGCTTATTGAGCGCTTTATCTTGTAACTGTTGAGCAAAACCAGGTTCGTTAGACTCAGGCTCTGGAGGCGCAACTTTACCAGGAGAAGCACGTTTAGACATAAATTGTATGCCTTCAACTGCAATTTCTTCGATAACAAATTTTACGCGTAGTAATGCGTCCCAGTTAAGATCAAATTTTACATCAGCTAGTTCAATTGAGTTGAAATTAGGAGTTTCGCGGTTGGTCAGTTCAATTTTAGAAATGTGAACATTACCTTTGATGAATGAACTTTTAAATTCTCCGATGTTGAGTTCTGTGCCTAATGCTTTATAAG
>JBEBIK010000415.1:0-2032 GCA_040080445.1 Pseudobdellovibrio sp. | reverse complement strand
ATAAAGCGCCGCCCTGAAAAGCATAAGCCACTTTTTTTCTTAGGTGTTGCCACTGAGCTTCAGTATAGAGAGTGATTTCTTCATCATTGATAAAGACAGAGCCAGAATCGGGTTTTTCAAGGCCAATTAAGCTTCTTAAAATCACCGACTTACCAGCACCCGATCCCCCAACCAAACCTAAACATTCACCTTTTTTAACATAAAAAGAAACACTCTCATGAACGAGTTTTGCGCCAAATGATTTTCGAAAGTTTTGTACTTCTATTACAGCCATTTTTCAATAATCCAAAATAATTTTGCTAAGAAGAAATCGCCTATTAAAATAAGTAAAGATGAAGTGACCACCGCTTTACGAGTGGCCATACCCACTTCTTGAGTGCCATTTTTAACTGTTAAGCCAAAGTAGCACGAAGGAACAGCAATAAATAAGGCAAAGAAAAATGTTTTAGCAAAACCAGATAAATAATCTTTTATATTGGCGGTTTCAAGCATGCGTCGATAATAAAATTGCGGGTCTAAGCCTAACTCTGTAACACCAATTAACCAACCGCCGGCGTTACCAATAACATTCGCCATTGCAACTAAAAGAGGTAAAATTATCAAACACGCTAAAATACGCGGCAACACTATTTTTTTAATGGGCGAAGTGCCCAAAGCACGAATGGCATCTATTTGTTGAGTAACAACCATTGAGCCAATTTCGCTGGCCATACCAGCTCCTACACGAGCCGCTAACATAAGACTTGTAAACATCGGGCCAATTTCGCGAAAAATTGTTGATGCAACTAAGCGTGGCACATAGGGTTTGCCACCAAATTTTTCTAAACCAAAACCAAATTGTAAGGCCATAACCATTCCAATAGTGCCTGATGTTACTAAAACTAGTGGAAAAGATTTAACACCGATTTGATAAATTTGCTCGTTAAGTAATTTCCAGTAAAAAGGTTTTTTAAAACCTTCACGCAGGCAATCTCTAACTAATAAGGCAACTCCACCTAAAAAATAAAGCTGGTCTTCAACCCATAAAAAAAGAGGTGCAGCGGTTTTATTCATTCGAAGCTAAAACCGTTAATAAATTGTTCGAACTGTACTTTATCGCTGCTCAAGTTGCCTTGCTTGCCAGAAAGCGAAGCTACATAGCCACAAGATTTTTTTTTAAATGAGATGGATTGCACTTCGATTTGCTGGCCGTCGAGATTTGCATTGATGGCTCTTGAGAAGGCTGGGCGTCCCTGCAGAGAAACGGTTTCTTCTTTAAGTACAATAATATTATCGAGTGAGCCTTCGATTATCTGGTGCAGGCTAGAGAGTTTGTAAGCTGAGTCTTGTGTGCAGTCAGATATAATAGAAATAACATTACCGCTTTTTGTGCTTTTCCATGATGGATAAACTGATGTATCCATTTTTTGAAAAGGCGAAGAGGGCTCGTTGAGTTTAATTTCTTTACTGAAAGTTGGAGGCGCATCTTTTAATAAAGAAGAAACGCACGACACAAACATAAAAGGTATAGATATTATAATGAGGGTTGCAACTAGTTGTTTTTTCATGATGTTCTTTGATTATGTGATGACTTAGTGAGTGCGTCGAGTCTAGTTAATCAAAAGCCTATGTAGATTTTATTTCTGTCATGAATTTGGCAGGACGAGCCAAAATAATTGGATTTTTTTTCCTAGCCTAAAAATTAAAGGCATCTGGGCAAAAATTTACCATGGCACCTGAAATGCTTTTTGCTTACTTTGATGAAAAAATCTCTTTTATATATTTTATGTCTGATCTGCTTTTTAACCACTAATTCGCAAGCCGGAGATGTTAAAGGTGCAGTTGCTCTTGAGGGTGAAACCTTCAATTTCGAACTCTCTGGACAAAAGAACTGGGATTACGATTTAAAACGCGTAAAAGACAAAGGCCAATCTAAGGTCCAGTTATTTGTTAAGTCTATAGATCAAAGCCTTTTAGATAAGATTCGTAATGTTGAAAACCCATTTGTTAAATCTATTTCAGTAACTCAAAACGCTATTGATAATAAGTGGCT
>JBEBIK010000414.1:0-2032 GCA_040080445.1 Pseudobdellovibrio sp. | reverse complement strand
CTGTATCGCACTGTCTCATGCTTGGTTTTGATTTCCAATTTTTAATCGTTAGTTGTGTCGAAGGTCAAACAAAAAACATGATGGCTAGTCACTGTTTTTAACTTCAAAAAGCCGTCAAACAAAACTTAAATTCTCATTTTGAATTGGCCATTTTATTCAAAAAAGTCAGAGAAATTTGTCATTGTCAGAGCTAAAGTTTTCAAAACTATAAATCAAATTTTACAACTGGCATAAAAAATATTTTTTTAGCGTGTTTTGTTTTAAGACGATTAAGTATTGGCAAAACTATGCTTCGCCAATACTTAATGCCATATATTTATTTAAACAGATCGCTAAAAAAGCCATTTTGAATGGTTGGGTTTAAAAATTCTTCAGCCTTGTAACGTATAGGGTTTATTTTAGCTAAGGCCTCTGCCTCTTTTTTTGTTATCTTTGCGCCTTCGCATAAGTTATTTAATCTTTTAGTTGAAATTTTTGTAGCTAAAGCCAATTGTTTCATATCTAAGCGTTCCCCTAGACTAACTAAATAAATCAAAAAACCTAATGGCGTTGGCTTTGTGTCAGAAAATCGTTTAGTCGATTTTGTAACTTTACTTTTTGTTTTAGAATCTTCCTTTGTAAGCCAATTTGGTGGCATAGCTCTAAAATACATAAGATCATCAAACATCATGGCTTTATTGCGATCATTTAAACTCAACTTAATCCATTCTTTATCTGTATAGTCGTTTGTGCCTTTATAGTTGGTTTTTTTAAGCTCACTTTTAAAGTTTTCAGCATAATCTAAATAGTTTTTACCATTTTTAGACTTTATAAGCTTAACTGTTGGGTCTATTAATTCTACACGAACATCAATATTATTATTTTTAAAGTCGTAGTTGGTCCAACCATTTAATCCATCGTAAACTGAGAATACTAAATTGCCATTTTTACGTTTGTGTATCATTCCGTAATGTTTTTTGTCAGTAGTTTTGGTTTTTTTCATTTTTACTCCTTTTTTGGGACGATATAACAGAATAGCAAGGGTTGGGTAAAAAGGGTAGTCGTGATTAATAAGTCTTTAAACAATAGGGCCAAAGCCTATAGAATGAGCTTCTAGGCTGTTTTTTAAATGTTTCCAGGTTGGTAATCTTTTTAAAAGTAGTTTATAAAAATTAGGGCTGTGATCCAAAATTAAGGCGTGGCAAAGCTCATGAATGATTACATAGTCAATACACTCCATCGGAGCAACTACCAACTCTGCATTAAGAACCACAAGGTTTTTACTTAGATGAAACTCACCCCATCGTTTAGTTAGCTTTTTAACTGACAATTCGACATCATTTTGTTCGTAGATTTCTGTGTAATGATCGAATCGTTCATGTAAAATTTCTGTTGCTTTGTTAAGATACCAGTTCATTAGCAAAGATTTCTTTAAATTAAAATCTTCTGGGAATACGCAATTTAAGATCAACTTATCATCAAGAATATCGACACCATCGTAGTTTGCTTCAAAAATTTTCAAACGATAATGTCGGCATATAAGCTATTTAATCTTTTTTCAGAAATTTTTGTAGCAATAGATAAATAGTTTAAATAAAACCATTGAGATTGCTTAAGTCCACTAAGAGTAAATCCAAGCGGAGAAGATTTTGGTAAATTTAATTTTAGCCTAGTGGACTTAGTTTTATTTAATTTTTTTCTTTAGGATCTAAAAAATTAGGTGGGTAGTTCTTAAAAAAATACTACAGTTAAGCCATACTTTTGGGCTATAGTCGAATGTATGTCTAAAGTTAGTATTGCTAAGCTTTTTTTGAACTCAGTATCGTAGTCTAAAATATTTTTTTAGATTTAGAGTTAAATTTTTTTAGTTCGATGGTGGGATCAATTAACTCAATTCTTACCTCTAGCTTGCTATCGGCGAATTCGTAATTGGTCTACCCCTTAATTTTGTCTAAAGTTGAAAAAACTATAGTTCTGTCTTTTTTTTCGTATTACGCCGTATTGCTTAGTGGGTATATTTTTAGATTTTTTCATATTCACGTATGGTTAATAG
>JBEBIK010000413.1:0-2034 GCA_040080445.1 Pseudobdellovibrio sp. | reverse complement strand
ATAAATATCGGTCAAAAACTGGGCTAACTGAATGAAAAGCTTTTTTTAATTTTGAGCCGAGAGTGTATCATTTTAAGAAATTTGAAATTAATGAGTAAATATGTGACTATTTACCAACATATCAACAAGCTGGTCTAGAGCCTAAATTATTTTTTAGGTTTTTTCTCGCTTATTTTGGATTCAGATAAAATGCATTCGTCGGCTTGGTATCTCATGGTGTAGTTAAAAGATTCTTTATTGACCTCAAAGCTAACGGTCATATCAATGTACTCGTAATCGCCAGCAAAGCTAGAATCTGTAACTAGCGAAGAGTAAACCGCCCAAGGTTCGATATCGAGCCCATTAACGTTCACGGTATCCGTAGAACCTATGCATGAAAATTTTCTGTCGCCAGTCCATTTGCATTTATCGGAATTCCATGTGGCTTTGAAGCCTTGATCTAATTTTTTAATAATTTCAGCTTTTTTGCTTAAGATAGGTAAATCATTAGGAACTACAATACTACTCCAGAAGGGAGCGTAGCCTCCACCGTTGTGATTGAAAACTTCGAAGTTAACAACTGAGTTTTCAGTTTTCATTATAAATGTAGTTGTACCACCAACGGACGTGTAGCAAATAGCATTAACATCAGCCGCGCGAGCCACTGATATTGAAATTAAAAACAGAAAAGAATAAATTAAATTTTTCATACTAAATTCCTCTGAATTAGACACTAGCAATATGTTTAAAAAGGTGTAAAGCAAAGCTTTGATTTAGCTCGCAGTGCAATAAGTGTATTTGTGAGTTGGATTTTGTTCATGAAAAAGCTAGATATGCATATATGAGTAATCAAGATTCACTAAGATTTTACAAGCACTATAAAAATAAACCCTACAAATACATCGGAGTTGTACGCCACTCAGAAACTCTTGAAGAGATGGCGCTCTACGAAACTCTTTATGAAAACAATCATGGCAAACTTTGGGTAAGACCTAAAGACATGTTTTTTGAAAATGTAAACATCAATGGTGCAGAGCAACCACGATTTGCAAAGATTAATTTTGAATTTAAAAAAACTACAACTTTAGAAGATACCGTTTTAAAACAAGTAGCCGATGTTTATCAAACTGCTTTCGGTAAGCCTATGGACTTAGTAAAAGTAAAATCAGTGATTCAAGCTCACACAAAATTTTTTTCTATTCTCGTTTACGAAGGCAGTAAGCTTGTAGGTTTTAAATTGGGTTATGTTCGCGATCAGGTGCAGTTTTATTCTTGGTTGGGCGGGGTGCTGCCTGAATATCGCGGTTTAGGTTTAGCTTCAGAACTTATGCGTCAGCAGCACGCTTGGTGTGTTGAGCAAAAATTTAATAAAATTCGCACACATACGACTAATAAGTTTCCGGAAATGATTTCTTTAAATTTAAAACATGGTTTTGAAATCGTAGGAACTTTCACCAGTAAAGATCGTCCTCTTAAACTGATTTTGGAGAAAGTATTATGAAATTAGCGTTATTATTTATATTTGCAGCACAGATAACTCAGGCCTATGAAGGCTTCAGATGCATTCCCTCATTACGTGAAACTCGTATTCAGGTTTTAGTAAAAGAAAAAAATATTGAGGTTATGGTGGTAAATGCTGGTGGTTACGATTTTATGCCACAGTTTTCAACTCCTTCTTCGGCTTTTGGTTTAGCTTTTAATAAAATGCAGGCCGAAGACTTAAAAGACCTAGCTGAGGCCTTTACTTTTTCTTGGCCTAAAGATAAGTGTGAGCTCGACAGCCAAAATTTTACGGTGAATTGTCAGGGTGAAGCCCAGCAAAAAGTTAAAAGTGTTGCGTCTTATGGGGTGTCTAGCACTCAAATAACAGAAAAATACCAGACTGAGACCTACGAGAAACGCCGCTTTAGGCTAGCTGTTGAAAAAGATAATATGTATTTTGTTAATTTAGAGTATTATAAACAAAATTGCGAAAAATTTAACTAACAACAGCAAGGATGCAAATGAAGATTTTTTTATTTTTAGTTACGACTTTACTTTCTTTTACGTTAATGG
>JBEBIK010000058.1:0-9310 GCA_040080445.1 Pseudobdellovibrio sp. | reverse complement strand
GGCCTGACCAGAAGTCTCAAGTAACGGAAAAATCTCAAGAAGATCTGGAATTAACTTTTTTTGGTTAGCTGTTGGTAGTTTAGTAAACACATCCACGGCTTTTTGATAAAGTCCTAGATATTTATATTTTTTTACCTGTAAAGCGAGATCTTCTTCTTGTTTGATTAAGTTTCTTTTTTGAATGTAAACATAAGCACCCACAGATGAGGCTATAAGAACTAATGCCGCAGCGGTTGCTAAAATAATTTTATTTGAAAAAATATTAATTTTTTCTTTAACAGCTTCGTCGGTGTCGACCCCATAAACTTTGGCTTTTTCAACCTTTTTTTCTACTGGAACTTCTTGCTGAATAGTCAATTCTTCACTAACGACTGAAATTTCTTTTGCCTCTAAATTAATATCGGTAAAATGATTGATGTCTGTTTTGGTTTTTAACATCGGATCGTCATACGATTTAGAAGCAGTTTGGTAAGTTTTAGTGCTTTCTTGTTTAGAGTCGATTTCTTTGCGCATTTCTTCGACTATGCTTTTAAATTCGTTATTTTCACGAATATAAAGCCAACGAATTTCTGTATCGCGAACTTCATCAATGAGAGCGATCTGTTTTTTTCGTATAAGATCGACAACTTGATCAAAATTATAAGGTCCGAGAATCTTATTTTCTGACTTTACTAACCATTTTTTTTCTAAATTCTTTTCTAAATACATAGTTTCCTAGTGTTTAAAATGTCTTCTTTTCGTAACTACCATGTTAATGCCATAATGCTTTGCTGCCGCAAATACTTTTTCGTCCTGCACCGATCCGCCTGGCTGCACGATCCACTTAATTCCGTACTGCGAAATTAAATCTATTGAATCTGCAAAAGGAAAAAATGCATCACTTACTAGTATTACTTTTTCTACTTTAAAATTTAATCTACTCTGACATTCTTGCATGCGTTCAATCGCCTGCTTGACTGCATCTACCCGATTAACTTGTCCCATGCCTAGCCCAACAGTTTGACCGTTAGCCACTAGCGCAATAGCATTACTTTTGAGCGCAGCACCGATTTTTTCGCCAAATATAATATCGTTCATTAATTTATCATTTGGCATTTCGCCTAAGAATTGCCATTCTTCACGACTAAAGCTGTCTTCATTCTGAAGTAACATTCCACCTGAAATGGATTTATAATTAGGTTTTAAAGCATTCTGCTTCTCAAGAGATTTTAGAGTGATAACACGCAGATTTTTCTTGAGTGAAAAATACTTTAGGCTTTCTTCAGTGTATTCTGGGGCAACTAAGCACTCTAAAAAAATATCTTTAAATAACTCAGCTGTTTTAATATCAACGCACTTATTAAAGGCAATAATACCACCAAAAATACTTTTAGGATCAGATTCAATAGCCTTAGCCGTGGCTAAAGATAACTCGTCAGCCGTACCTACACCGCAAGGATTATTATGTTTAACCGCTACGCAGGCTGAGTTATCAAGTAACTTAACTAAGTTAACAGCCGCATCAAGATCTAATAGATTATTGTAAGATAATTCTTTACCTTGATGGATTTCGCAGTCTGATAGATTTGGCATTTCTAGTGGGTTCTCGTACCATACTGCTGATTGCTGCGAGTTTTCGCCGTAGCGCAATTTCATTTTTTTCTTAAGTGGAATATTTAAAAATTCGAGTTCGTCTTTATTATCAGATAATTTATCGACAATTAAAGCATCATAGTAAGAAGTTAAAGAAAACACCTTCAGCGCCAGTTTTTTACGATCGTTATCGCTCAAAGTTTGGGTTAAGATTTTTTCTTGCACCCAATGATAGTCTAAGGGAGAAGCTACAACTATAACTGATTTATAATTTTTAGCCGAAGCTCTTAAAAAACTTGGGCCACCAATATCAATATTTTCAATTAAATCTTCAAACGTAGAATCGGCGTTTAATGCCGTTTTTTCGAAAGGATACAAGTTACCAACAACCATATCAAAAGCTTTAACTTTGTGATCTTTAAGCTGTCGCATGTGTTCGGCATTGCTTTTATCCGCTAATAGGCCCATGTGAATTGAAGGGTGAAGGGTTTTAACACGGCCATCTAGTACTTCAGGAAACTCAGTAACCTCAGAAACTTCGCTAACTACAAAATTATTTTTTTTTAAAAATTCGTAAGTTCCGCCAGTTGAAACCAGCTCTAAACCTCTTTGCACAAGAGGTTTTAAGAACTCCAGTAATCCAGTTTTATCTGAGGTACTGACCAACACTCGCATACTAGAAAGGCGACTTCGTTAATAAAAGTTTTAAATCGTCATTTGTTAAGAATAATCCTGCGCCTAAAAATGCTGAGTTTGCGTTTGCTTTATTATTGATATCATTCCACCCCGCCGTTAAATATAAACCATATAAAAGTTTATAGTTAAGACTGGCGCGCACTTGAAGTTTTTTAAAGTCGTAGGCTTCAACACTGGCTCTTAAAGCTTGGTTGAGCATATGGTAATCTAAACCAATACCGCCTGTATCTTCGATCAAACCACCTTTGATAGTCCAATCAAAGAAGTTTTTAGCAAAATACAATGTTAACTTCGTTTTACTTTTAAATGTTTTAGTTTCAGTGTAGTTCGAAGCACCTGCGCCGGTAATTGCGTAATCAGTGGTTTCAACAACACCTGCAGGATCTGTAATAATACCTAAGTAGTAATAACGATCTAAACCAGGTTGTAAAGTAATACCGATTGAGGTTTTTGCTCCACCAACTTCGCCTAAATAGTATGAGTTAAAGTCTATACCAGTCGAAATTTTATTAGCGCTGTCGACTAAACCACTGATTCCTTCGATAGCTGAAGAAACGTCTTCAGCTGTTTGTTCATCAGAGATGAGTTTACCGATAGTACCTTCACCTCTATTGATTTTACTGGTGATTTCATCAATATTTTTCATTGAGTTATCAAGACGAGCCATGGTTTTTTTCCAAGTTTTCTTAAAACCTTGATCGCTTTCGTCATTAATTAATTCATCTATTGTGCCTGTGATATCATGAACTTGGTCTACGATCTCACCAATTTGTTCTTTATTTTCAGAAGTCATTTCAGATAAATCTGCTGTTAATTTTTCGATATTTAAAACAATGCGACCTAAAACGTGTTTGTTTGTACCATCATCAGATACGGCTTCTTTTAAATTTTTTGCTACATCTTTAAGTGAAGCTGCTAGTTCTGAAACTTGCCCCATGACGTCGTCTAAACCACCGCCACTTTTTACATTTAAAATTTGGCCACCATCTTCAAGCTCAGCATCGCCAACTGTGCCTGGGTAAACTTCAACGCTTTTATCTCCCAAGATACCATTTGATTTCATCGCGACTGAAGCCGAACGGGTTAAGCCCACATCTGATTTTACAGTCACTTCAACACGAGCTTGCCCGTCTTGAAGAATAATTTCTTTGATAACGCCAACTGGGATTCCCGCTGCTTTAATGGCTGAACCTTTAACTAAACCAGCAGCGTTCGGTAATAAAAACCACGCCTTTTTTGATCGTCCCATATAACTTGGATCATCACTCACTTGCATTGACATAAAGGCAATTAACCCGCCAATGGCAACAACTAGAACTCCAACTTTAAATTCAGGTGTTTTTAAAAAATTCACTTAAAGCGTCTCCACGATGAAAATATTTAATGACTCAACCCTTTATCCACAAACTTTCTAACAAGTTCGTTATCAGATTTATGAAAGTCTTCTGCTTTACCTGATAACAAAACTTTTCCCGCATCCAACATCACAATGAAATCTGCAATTCGAAAGGCTGCTTTCAAATCGTGGGAAACCATAATTGACGTCGTACCAGGACGAGCCTGATGCGTTTCTAGAATTAAATTATCTACCATTTCTGTAAGAATGGGATCTAATCCTGTGGTTGGTTCATCATAGATCAAAATTTCTGGATCTAGGGCGAGCGCACGAGCTAGACCAGTACGCTTTTGCATACCTCCTGAAATTTGGCTCGGGAGTTTATGATTATGTTTCACATCTAAGCCCACCATTTTAAGCTTTTCGAGCGCGATTTTATTGATCTGCTCTTTGCTAAGTTCTCGGCGATGTTCATCTAGCGGAAAACAAACATTTTCAAGCACGGTCATATCGTCAAATAAAGCGGCACTTTGAAAAAGTACGCCATAATTGCATCGAAAAGCTGTGAGTGCATTGTCGTCTAGAGTATTGAGATTAGTTCCTAAAATCGAAACATTGCCAGTTGTTGGACGATAAAGCCCTAGCATATGTTTTAACATCACACTTTTTCCTGTACCAGAAAAACCAATAATAGATGTTAGACTACCTTTAGGAATCTTAAGATCAATTCCTTTTAAAATAAAATCGTTTCCATCAAATGTTTTTTTTACGTCTTCGAGTACAACTGCGTATTGTTCATTTGGCTTCATCTTGAAACCCCTGTGATTAAGTAGTAAATTCTTATGAAGTTCATTAAGAAGTAATCGATGATGATAATGCTCACCATACTCATGACCACACCTCGATTAGTAGCTTCGCCAACACCTTTAGCGCCACCTGTCGTATTGAAACCTTTATAGGTACAAACCACCGCAAACATTAAGCCAAAGATAGCTGATTTCAAGAGACCTTCGTTAATATGGTGAACTTCTACTGTGTCACGAATTTTAGACATAAATACAGCGTGATCTAAGCCCACTAGTTTTGTACATAAAAACCAAGAGCCAAACATAGCCATAAAATCAAAGAGCGCGGTTAACATCGGCATACAAATAATAGCTGCAATAATTCGTGGTGCGATTAAATATTGTTTTGTATTTACACCCATTACATCAAGTGCATCCATTTGCTCGTTTACGCGCATAGTTCCGAGACGTGCGGCCATAGCGCCACCTGCACGTGCAGACACGATTAAACCTGTTAACACCGGACCCAATTCACGAGAAATTCCGAGGGCTACTGTTGGGCCAACTAGATCGACCGCATTTACTAATTTAAAACCTAAATAAACCTGAAAAGATAAAGCTAAACCTGTAAATACGCTAGTTAAAGCAATAATACCTACCGATTGATTACCGATAAACTCCATATGTTTTAAAATTTCGCCGTAGCGATATGGTTTTGCAAAAAGTAATCTTATACTTTGAAAACCAAATACAGTTATTGAACCAATTTCAAAAATAAAATCTTGAATTGAACCCAAAATAGCGCCAAAAAATGCATCCATTTTTGCAGCAATGTTCTGCACCAACGTACGCGGAGATTTGTTTTCTGAATTTTCTTGAATCATGTTTTTTTCAACCCTTTAAAATGCCTTGGAACTCGCTCCCCCACTGAGGTTAAGGTTTCCCAGACAATAGTATTCGTATTTGCAGCCATTTCTTCGCCAGATAAAAAATTGTTTTTTTCATCAAAGCCAAATAAAACAACGTCTTCTTCAATCCAACGATTGGTATCTGAATCCTTCACTACATCAGTTACATCTAACATTAAAAAATCCATACACACGCGACCTACTATAGGAACTTTTTGTCCTGCAAAGAGTGCATGCGATTTATTCGAAACTAATCTGTGAACACCATCGGCATATCCAATAGGTACAACGGCAATTCGAGAAGGCCTTGTAGCCGTCCATGTGCATCCATAGGAAACCGACTCGCCGGCTTTAACTAAGCGAATATTATTAACGACTGATTTAAGGGACATCACAGGTTTTAAATCGATTTCAGAAAAGTGTGTTGCCGACTGGTAGCCATACAACATCAAACCTGGCCTAAAACCCCAATTATGAGATTCAATTAATGTATTTTTATCGCTAGTCGTTAACGTGTGAGCTTTAGCTAAGCCTGCAATTCCACCTGAATTTAAAAGATGCGAGTAAACCCCGCGGCTTTTAAAAAATTCTAATATTTTTAAAAACTCATTCATTTGCGTAGCCGAAACACCATTAGGCAAATGAGAGTCTTCACCCACCGCAAAATGGCTTAATAGAGCTTTTAATTTTAATTTTTTAGATTTACTAAAGTACTCATCAAGTTTTTCTGCTTGATCAGAATTAAAACCGATTCGGTTCATTCCAGTATTAAATTTAAGATGAACCTTTACAGCCTCGTCAGCAGCGGCCTCTAAAGAGTAAATTTGCTCCCAAGTACTCACCACAGGAATAAGTTGGTACTCTAATATTTTTTCTGCTCCACGCTTATCAAAACCCCGAAAAACTAAAATATCGGTTTTTATACCTGCAGCTCTCAGCAAAAGTCCTTCTTCAATTAAACAAACACCTACACCTAGTGCACCTTCACGCTCTAACGCCTGCGCAACTTGAATATCACCGTGGCCATAAGCATTGGCCTTTACCATTGGGCAAATAAATCGGTCATCGCCTGCAACTTTTTTAATTTGACCCCAGTTATGCACTAAATGTTCTATGTTGATGTCCGCATAGGTTCTTCTGAACATTTCCATGCTTTGACTCACGTATTCACTTGGAAATCTGGTTTATGATCTTGTGGCGCTTTGTAAATACAGATTTTGTCGCCGCCCTTAGTGATAATAAAATCAAGAGCTTTTCTAGCTGAATCATTTAAAGATTCAGCGGTTTTAGTCAAAGAAGGATACTCACTGATGCCTTGGCTCAGCGTCACTACAAAACCAGCTTTAGAAAAGCTTTCCGTTTTAAGCTGCTGACGTAAACGCTCAGCTCGAAGCGCTGCACCTTTACGATTACAATTGGTTAACACAATAGAAAATTCATTCTCTTCTGTACGACAAGCATAATCGGGTAAACGACTTGTCGATTTAATCACCTCAGCAACTTTTTTAATAATTTCATCACAAAAAGGACGGCCTTGGCTTACTTCGATCTCACGAAAAATATCAACCGCCACCTTAATTACTGAAATAGGTGCAAAGGTGCGTTTAGATCTATCAATTTCTTTATCTAAAATTCTTTTATAAAATAAGTGATTGTAGAAACCCGTTAACGAATCTTCTACATCAAGATGTTTAGGTTGAGCTTCGAGCGACATTAAATTATAAACCAAGCTCATCAATGAGAAATCTTCGGCGGCCTCAGCTGAAACGTCTTGAGTTGAAATAAACACGCCCTCGATTTCATCTTTTAAAATCAAAGGTAACACTTTTAAATTTTCAACTTCCCATTTACCTTTTATGTAACTTAAAAAAGTTTCTGGAATATTGCCTACGATAACATTGTCGTTAAAGTCGGTCTGAGTTAGGGGGATTTTATAAGACAAACCCTCAACCCAGTTTTCTGGCATATTATGATGAGAAACCGCAATATAAGTTTGAATTGATTTAACAAACTTAAGAAATGCCCAAGACTGATTTGATGTTTGCTTAAAGAAAAATTGTATCAATTCTTCTTTGGTTTCTGCTGCACGGTACTCAGAGATGCGCATCTGAAATGGTCTTGCACTTGGCCCTGCTTGTTGGCGTAAAACATCGGCTCTAAGGCTTTCAAGATCAGACTTTGCACCAGTATAGGTGTTATAAACTTGTTCGTTCTGGTAAAGACGATAGAGTGTTTCACAGGTTTGATCTACAGTCATATTCACTTGCTCAACAACTGCAGCGTGATTTCTATCGAAGTACTGAACTAAATTGTACTCTCGATAATCATTTAACTGATTTAAAACTTCGGCCTCTGCCACACAAATAAATTTAACTTCGGAAGACACCTGTAACGTTTTTTGAAAAACTTCACTTAGCGGAGTAACCAAACCCGCCTGATCTAAAACGATAACATGAGGAGGATTAAGAGCAATACGTGTGTACATTTCGTCAAAGTCTGAAAAGAAATGAGTTTCATACTTCAGCATAGTTAGCGAGAATTTAATACGACTTCCCAAATCCGCATCTTGCGAAAATATATAAATACTAAACTGGGGAGCTAATTCTCGAATATTCATGCTTTCTCGGGACGTCTGATGTTTGTTTTAAATTCATCTACTTTAAAATCTTTACGGCTAAGCGCAAATTGTGGCTTATCGATAGTCGCACCCATCGCTGAAACACTAATTTTTTGTGGCGTTAAGTTCTTTTCTAAATCTGCACTTGCTTGCAATGAATCCTCTTCACTATCGAAGTCGTCAAGAGCTAAAGCTTTTTCGATATCAGAAATATCGATTTTATCATCTTGCAAAGAAATAAATTCAGCAGAATCAAGACTTACTTTGGCCGTCTTTTCTTCTTCAAAATGATTTTCAATCGATACAGTTTTAGTTTCTTCTTTTATTTCCGTTATCTGTGTGTCCACACCAACCTCTTTTGTTGAATCTGACGTGCTAGCTATGTCAAAGAAATTTTTAGGCATTTCTTTTTTCTCAGACTTAACCACTGGCGAGGCCGCAGCGGCAATTGGCGCTGGAGCTGGCGTCTCAGTTTTTTTAATTACTGGAACAGCTACTGAAGCACTATTAGCTAAATTAATCATGTTGGATTTATTTACCAAACCACCAACAGTGTCTTTGTAAATTTGGTCGCGCTCTTGTTTTTTATAACGCTCAACACGTTTTTCAATAGGGTCAAGACTGTAAAATAAGATGGCTATCAAAATACATCCAAAACCCAAGACCGTACCTATAATAGACCAAGGCACTACAAATCCTGAAACTATTTTCTTTTTTAAAATGTAGTTCATTGCGATTAAATTAGTTCCAACAATTTCTTCTTTTTCAAAAAGATATCTTTTTGCAGTAAATTTAGTCTCAGTGGTTTGAGTTGCGATATAGTCGCCTTCTGAGTGAGCGGCTAACACATTTTCAGTTGTCGCGAGCAATGCCGTGCTGTCTTCTCCACGCTCAAGGTCAAAAAATTTCTGAAAATAATCTGCAGAACCAACAACCGCCAATTCTTTATTGGCCGCAATTTTAAATCTAATAATCAAAAATTTAGTTCCGGCTCTATCCTGAAAAAGTTGAGTTAAAATAGGTTCAGTTCGTTTAGATTTATTTATGCTAAGTGCACGCTCTAGATAAGTACTATTCCATCTTTCAGCAGGAGTATTTGAGCGCACTAACATCTGATTCACTCGTAAGCTCTGATTGTTTTTATCGAGCTTAGCAATCGCAAAAAATGGATCGAGTTGAACCCAATTGATATTGGAATCGTTTAACTCAGTTTCGTAGCTTGAAAGTGTATTTTTAAGTTGAGCCAATTGGCTTGAAACTGTGGTTTTAGCCGATACGACTTTGCTGTGCAGTTGCGTCTGCATCGAGTAGAGTTTTTCGTTTTTAAAATAGTCATTGAGCTTATAGACCACTAGGGCCAATAAGATAAACAATACTACTGAAATTTTTAAGACAA
>JBEBIK010000412.1:0-2038 GCA_040080445.1 Pseudobdellovibrio sp. | reverse complement strand
GAAAAAAACCACGTCGAAGTAGCATAAAAGCACTTCTTGCATAAAGCGTAAACATCTAATTCTCGAACTTTTTAGCTGAATGGTTTGTCGGCTTCAGGGGGAACCAACAAGTCTTCGAGAAAAAATGCCGACAATTCCGAGCGACCCGCCAAGCCAGATTTCGAATAAATGGAGATAGCTTGCACTCTGGCTGTTTTCTCGGCGGTATTACGAATTTCTGCAATTTCTTTTAGACTCATACCTTTCAGCAATAAAAAAGCCACTTCTTTTTCGGCTGTCGACAATTTCCATTTCGAAAGTTGCTGATCAATGGCTTTAGATAGACCATCAAGATATTTTCTAGATTCAGCTCTCCAGACTTCGGACTCTTTTTTGTAATCTGCAAAATCGGTCATTTCTTTATTGAGTCTATGTTTCATCTCTACAGCGCCACGAAGAACATAAAACACACCGAATAATGAAATGAGTGCAATCGAACCTTCAACCAATACATGCCAAAAAACTACTCCTTCTTTGGAATCGGTAAAAAGATCAACTCCAACCATTATGGCTACAAAAGCCAATACCGCCGCAATTATAAATCTTTCTCTTTGATTCAAAACTCACCTCTAAGCCGCACTAAAAATTCGAAGCTAATCATCATCACCTTGCAAATCCTCACTGCTTCCATTTTCATTTTCACCAATTTGTAAAGTGGTTCCAAAAAACTGAAGAGACCCAGTTTGGCTATCGAAATTTTTAAATAGATAAATTCCAAAACTTACAACAAGACCTATAAGCAAAACACCAATGGCCGATCTTGAACTTGCAATGGTTTCGCAAGCCTCAACCTCTGCTTTTTTTCCGTCGACCATACTAAGGCCAATCATTTCTTTATGTCGCAAAGTATGAAGTACTATACCTGCCACATGTAAAACCGTAACAATAATAAATCCGTTAGCTAACAACTCATGGATATCTTCAAAAGTTTCTTTATCTGGTCCCGAAGTCATCAGGTATCCTGTTACAGCAAGCCCCAAAGCCATCAGCATCATTGAAATAGCTGCCCAACTTGATGCAGGATTGTGCCCTGCCCAACGCTTTTTATCTCCTGCCAACATTCCTTTAAAATAACTCACAAGATCTTGTGGTTTTAGCGCAAAATTAAAAAACCTTGCATGTTTGCTTCCAATAATTCCCCATACAATTCTAAGCAAAACGACAAAACCTAAAGTAAGTCCGGCCATAGAATGATAGCTAAACCATATCGAATCATCATCCATGGTTTTAGCGATTACAAACCCTATTAAAAATAGGCCCGCGAACATCCAGTGAAAAATCCGTGTAGGTAAATCATAAACAAGTTGCTGTCTCATGCGAACTCCATTCTGATACGGACTTGATAGTCCCATCAAGCTTAATATCGGGTTAAAGTCTAACTTCGTCTATTGAGCTAATGACCTAAACCAGTAAAATTAAGTACTTAGGCCATTAGCTCAATGGACGAAACACAGTTCAAACCGATACTTTAATTAAGCTCGGGAATTAACCCAAAGCACAAAAAGGAGACTTTAATGAAACACTTAATCTTAATAACCGCAATCGCCCTAACAGGTCTAAGCGCGCAAGCTAAAAAAAACTGCACAGAGTTGCCAAAAGACAAATGGATGAAAGAGGCTGACTTTAAAAAGAAAGTTGAAGGACTAGGCTACAAAATAAATAAGTTCAAGCAATCAGGTTCTTGTTTCGAAATATATGGCCTTAATAAAGAAGGAAAAAAAGTTGAAGTTTATTTTAATCCAGTCGATGCAACTGTGATTAAAGAAGAAATTGACTAATTTGAGTTGTGTGCTGATTTTAGCTTAAAAAGATATTTGATGTTCGAGACCTCTAAGCGGAAGAACCGCTTTCAGGTCCGAAGTCGAATTTGTTTATGGACGCAGTAAACGAAATGGTAGATCCGTGGAGTTTTTTGCAAGTAAACCTAAAGGGTTTGGTAATAAGTATTATGGGTCATACAAAAAATTAGCTGCGACCATTAGATCATCGAAAGCTTTTG
>JBEBIK010000057.1:0-9385 GCA_040080445.1 Pseudobdellovibrio sp. | reverse complement strand
GTAGATAACAAATCACGCCCCGTACTCGTACGACTTCCGTGATGTCCTAACATTAAAACCTTAGTTTTTTGTACATTAAACTCCACGGCCCATACTTTTTCTTGTTGAATCGGCGAGTCTCCAGTGATTAAAACGCCTTTGTCGTAAAAAATTGACGACGAAGCATTGGTATCTCTAGATTCTTTTGGCACCCAATTCGAAAAATAATGTAAATTGGGGCCGCAGTCAGAAATATTTAAATGTAAAATTTTTTGAGCTTGAGCTTTGTATTCTCCAAAAGTGGGTTTGTATTGCCAACAGAGTTTGGGTAAAGTTTTAGCGAGGCTCGGGATATTTAAAAAATGATCGTAATCCCAGTGAGTTAAATTTAAAATATTATTTTTGTTTCCACAAAAGTACAAAAGCGTCTTTTTAACAGCGTAAAAACTGCCAAACTCACCGCCTGCATCGTAGTGAATGCACTCATCTGGTAAAATATGCGTAACCCATTGGCCTTGGCCTACATTCCACGCCACCCAAATATTGAGTGAGCTGGGAGTTGCGGCAAAGTTATGCTTAAAGAATACAATAATAAGAATAATAAATGAATTTAGCTTCATGTGGACTCAGATCTTTTTTGATTTATATAAATGATATGAAACAGGGCATGTAATCCGAAAATAAATAGCCAATTATAAAATACGAGAGTGCTTGGTAGTGTCTGATTTTGAATTTGAAAATCAATTTCGAGTTTTTCGATTAACAATTTAAAAATATAAATTAAGAAATCAAAGACAGGATGTAGAAAATTAAAAAACCAAACTAAAATTCCAAGCGGAAAAAGTATGAACTCAAGTATTGGCGCGAGCAGAATATTAAAGAGAATAACTGTGGGGCTGGGAACTTGAAAAAATACGACACTTGGTAAGAGTGCTAAATAAAAAAGACCCTGCTTGAGTAAAAGTGAAGTGTTCTTAAAAAAATGTCCTGTGAGCATAACTATAAAGGCAGCAATCCAACTCATTTGTAAGCCTAGAGATGAAACCCATTGATAATTAAAGCACAAGGTTAAAGCGCCAATAATAAGCAGCTTGAAGTGGGCAGGCCAAAAAATATTTTTACTTTGCAAGTAGCTAGACAGTGCAAAAGCTATTAAACAGCGAACCACAGGAGCGTTAAGCCCACAGGCTAAACCGTACAAGCAAAGTACAGAAAAAATAAACACAGAATTTATTTTGAAGTACTTTGAAAGCTGCATAAGCGCGCTTTCAATTAAAATTAAATGTGCACCAGAAACGACAAAAAGATGAATAAGTCCTGAGGAAATGTAGAGTTGTGAGTCACTTAAATTACTGAAACTTTCAGCACAAACGAGAGCTTTTAATTCAGCAATTGCAAAAGATTTTTCAGGTAAATTTATAATACAAAAATTATGAGACTTTTTAGCCACGTCTGAGAACAGCTCAAAGGCCGAAAAGCGGAATATACTTGCAGTCAGTAATGAAATAATGAGCAGAGAAAATAAAATCATATAAGCTTATGCAAAATGAATGAGCGCAAATGTAAGATTTCATTTCAGAAATTTAATTTAATTCTCATTTTTTAATAAATACTAAGTTATTTCATATAGTTACTTGTGGTCACTTATAAAGCAAATCGCTGAAAGCCTTGATAATCAGTAGGTCTAAAGTCTAGAAAATGAGGTTTTAAACAATACATGTGGATAACTATGACTCTATCCGTTGATTAGAAAACAACTATCCAGTTTAATAGAGTGTAGAGGGTGTCACCATGTTACGTCAGAACTTTAAGCTCTTATTATCCGTTACATTTATTTGTTGCACTTCTTTAGCTGCTATTCAAAGCGAAGATCAAAAGCTAATTGAAGAACTAACAGGAAGTAATAAACAAATCTCGACCACTTTGCCTCTAACTTCGGTCAAGAAAATGTCTTTAGCTGAAAAACATTTGTTTGCGGGACTAGATGCTTTTAAAAATAAAAATTATATTTTAGCGCTTAAGCATTACAACATCGTTATTGATAAATTTGGTAAGTCAAAAGACATGCGCAATGCCTATATTGCAAAGTCTAAATTGTATATTGAAATGGGTCTACGTGAGCAAGCTCAGTACAACTCGGCAATGGCTTTTAAGTTAGGCGAAAAAATATCTAAATGATTAAGAATATAGTTGTTGGACTTATTTTAAGTTTTCATTTTCAGCTTTGGGCTCAAGAGGGCACGGAGGCTCCGCCTCCTGATCCTGCAGAAGCTCCTGCTGAAGCAACTCCTCCAGATAAGCTGCAAAAGCCTTTAGGGCGGGTAAAATCAAATACAGGAACAAATTCTGAGAGCAGCTCTTTTATTGGTGATCCTGATAATCTTGATCCCATGAATCCGAACCGCGATAATTTAAAAGATGATGAAGAGCCAGTTTTAGAGGATATTAAGCAAATTTTGAATGCTCCTGCAAAAAAAAAGGCGCAAGTAAAATCCAGTGATCCAACAACAGTAGCGCCAAGTGATGCCGTTGCACCTAGTGATGCTGTAGCGCCAAGTGATGCCGTAGCCCCAAAAGAAGAAGTGGCAGAAACTCCCGCTCCGGAAAAACCTAAACCTTCAACAAAAAAACCTAAAACTAAAGTTGCTAAAGTAAAAAAACCTAAGCAAGCAAGTCTTAACCCTGACGATCCTGATTTAAGATTAGAAAAAAAGTTTAATAATATTTATCGTCTTTATAATATTAACCCAACGGCTGAAGACATATGGGCCGGAGCCAGCAGTCAACAAACATCGCAAAAATACACCGTACAAGAAGGTGATACACTTTGGTCGATTAGTAAAATTCTATTTGGAGACTCAAACTTTTGGCCGAAGTTGTGGTCGTTGAACAAACAAGGAATATTAAACCCTCACTTTATTAAACCCAATACCTTCATTTATTTCTTTGCGGGAGATGATGAGAGTTCTCCAACATTAGCTGTGGGCAGTTCCGCCGTAGAGCATGCTAGTCGAAATGATTTAGCTCATGAAACAATGACCGTAGATCGTCCTGGGAAAATTCCTGACAGCTTACCACTTTCTCGCAACGAAAATTATTTTGTTGAGAAAAAAGCTCAGGAAGTGCGCATTGAAATGGGCATCTACCCACAGTTTAAGACGGAGTATTCTGTCGAAATATTTCTAACTGATAAACCGATTAAATCAGACGTGGATATTAAGATCAGCGAAGCCGCTAAGTTTAGATGTTATGAGGGACGTTTGGTAAAAGAGATTAAGTATCGCGGTAAATTACTTTCGGATTATGATTTATTTGAACCTCTGGACAGTTTTAAAACTAATGGCGGTGTATTGCATGCCTACCGTGCTTATGGCAACGCACAACCGTATTTAGAAAAAAACTTAAAAATCTCTAATTGTAAAGGCTTGCTAACCACGGATCTTGTTATTTTGCCAAAAGATAATATTCAGGCATTAAAATCTCAAAAGATCACTCCAACAAAGAAAGCTAAATTAATTGGCGGCCCAGATGTTGTAACCCAGACATTATTTTTAATAAATCAAGTAGCCTATGTTGATTTCGGATCAACTCCCTATGAACCTGGGCAAGAGTATAAAGTACAGTCTCAGGTAACAGACAGAATTAATGGCACTGTTAAAGTTATTGAAAAATATGGGTCTGTAGCTGTTGTTATGGTTATGGAAGTCGATGATGTTATGGAAATTGGCGATCCAATTATTTTTAATTAATTATTTTGGCATTTAAATTGTAAATCAAAGGCGTATGAATCACGCCATTCTATTTAAAATTATGCAGAGAAAATACAAGTTCCGAAATCCAAAGCATTTGCTCGGATTAGCAACGGATTTTGTTTATTCTGAAGACGAGTACGAATCAGCAAAAAACTACATTTTGAGTCTTAAAGAATACAACATTAATTACTCTTATCCAGGGCATATCAACTATCCACTACAATTTTTAAAGATGAAAGAGCCGCCATTATTTTTTGAGTATTGTGGTGAGCCCGTTTGGCAACAAGCTGCATTTTTGGCTGTTGTAGGCTCCAGGGAAATGCATCAGTTTACTGAAAGTTGGCTCAAGCAACATTTGCCAGAGTTTTTAATGCACAAAGTGGCTGGTGTGGTGAGTGGCGGAGCTAGAGGCGTAGATCAATTGGCGCACATTATTGCGATTAAAAATCAGATACCAACAATTTTTGTTTTACCAAGTGGTTTGTTAAACCTTTACCCCAAATCTCTTGAAGAAATTAGAGAGCACTGTATGGGGCTCAATGTTTGTTTTGTATCTGAATTTGAATTGCAGCAACGAATAAATAAATCTCACTTCTATTTTAGAAATCGATTGATTGCAGCACTAGGTGAAGTCACATTGGTGGCGCAAGCTTCGCTAAAAAGTGGGAGTCTGCTCACGGTTCACCACAGTCTTGAAATGGGTAAGCCAGTATTAACAGTTCCAGCGCATCCCGAGATGCTAGGCTTCGATGGAAACTTAAAATTGATGTTTGATGGAGCATGGTCAGTCAGAAATTCTAAGGACCTGCTTGATTTTTGGATTACAGAGTCCTGCTCTAATTAGACTTTAGTTTGTACACACTAGCACGGCTAGGTCGTATTTAACCCCGACTCGACTAGGGCTAGTGGTCTTAAAAAAATCTAAAAAAAACATAAAAAAAGTGAAATTTTCTAAAAAAAGCCTTTGAAAAAAATCAGAAATTGCTTCTAAATATAAATAAGGGAGGGGCGATGTGGTCAAGGATGACCCCGGTAGTACGGATGCTACTGCATCGTTCCGTTTTTTATTAAGCACTTAATCTCTCTAAAATTAACAATAAAATTTAATTCCAAGACTTTCGAAGATGATAAAGTCCAAATAACGTAAAGAGTACATTTGGCAACCATAGTCCAATTGCTGTACTGATTTGGTTAGACCTGACTAAAGATTCAAAACTTAAATATACGACCCAATACAGAATAATAAAACCAATTGATAAAATAAAACCAGATGACTTGCCACTCCTGCGATTAGTTACGATGCCAAAAGCCAGTCCCAGTATGGCAAACACCATGCAAGCCACTGAGAGCGCTGCTCTTTTGTGATATTCAATATCAAATTCTTTGCGTTGTTCTGACGAGAAGGCATCGGTGTTACGAAGGGCTTGTAATTCGCTTAAATTCAGTGAGGAGGCGGTCTTTTGTTTTTCTTCAAGCTTGATAGGGTCACTGAGCATCACGTCATAGGAGTCAAAATTGATCACTGTATGCGATTCGCCTCTGCGATGAATTTGTCCTTTAAACATACGAAGTAAAACTGAATGCCCAGGATGGGTTTCGTCTGGAATAATTTGGCCTTCAGTTGCGATTACGGTGAGGGGAGCATCTGGGTTTTTTTCGTCGTAAATGAAAATATCGCTGAGCACACCATTTTGTGAATTTACTTTATTGGCATAAACCACCATATCGAAAAAGCCTTCAGAAAAAGTACCTTCGCGAATAGAGGCGGCTGCTTTGGTGTTACCTAGTCGGTTTATTAAAACTTCAAATTGTCGATTGCCCCAAGGCGCTAAGTAGAATGAGGTTTGTGAAGAAATGATGGTTATAATAAACGCAAAAACAAGAGCTGGCATAATGATGGCTCCGGTATTAACGCCAGAGGATTTAAAAGCAATAATTTCAGAATCCATCGAGAATCTATTGTACGTAAGTAGCACTGCAAAGAGTAAACTCATAGGAAGCAGCATAGGTAAAAAAGAAATACTCATATAGCCCATGATTTTTGCCATGGTGGTCAGTTTAATACCGTGAACGAGTAAGAACTCGGTTAAGCGTAGAGCCTGAAACATTAACAGCACCATTATGAATATAAATACTCCCAGCAGGAAGCTGGGTATAATTTCTGATAAAAGGTAGCCAAAAACTCGTCTATTTTGAAACATCAAGGTCTATGTTAAACAATTTCTTTGCACAGGTCATGAAGCCTCTTCTACAATAATAGACCAATGGATAGAGTTTTATTAATTATTGATGATATTCAGTACTCTCGCCACGTCGAAATGACCCTTCGTAAGGTTGGATTCGACGTGGAGTCGATTAATAACGAGTTTAACATCAACGATACTATTTTAACCTTTAATCCCGATTATATCATATGTCGTGGTAATTCTACGCGCCTTTCGACTTTGAATGTGGGACGAAAACTCAAAGACCCGAATTCAAAATATAGTGGTAAGGTTGTTTTAATTTTTTCTGAGGGTTTAAAAGTTTCGCCTGACGATCTAATTAAGCTCAAAATGGATTTACTATTATTTGAACCCATTAGTACTTTAAGATTAGCCGTACACTTATTTTCGATGGCTGGCGGCGACTTTGAATTTATTAAAGATAAATTATTAAAATTTGCAATTACCGATAATCAGTTTAGAAATTATGAGCAGCAGTTATTAAGAAATGCGGGTCTCACAATCGATTCAGAAATTCAGATTGTTTCCAACATGGATCATTTGCCGGCCTTTACGAGTATTCAAACCACGGAGAGTGTGCCTGCTTCTGAGCCAACACCAGATATACAGATTATTAAATCTGAAAAAAATGAGCCCTTAGAACCTAACTTTCCAATGCCTGAGAGCTTATCTCCTGAAAAAATTAGACAAATTAACCAAGAAATACAGGCAGTTGAGCAAGAACTGCCACTCAGAATTGATACTTATAATCACGCCATAAAGAAAGTCGATCAAGACTTGAAGCTGGGCCTCAAAAAGAGGCAAACTAAAAAAGCTTCGAACAAGTTGCATAAAGACTTAATTGACGAAGGAAAAGCTGATAAAACTTCAGAACAAGAGCAAGACGATGAAAAAGTTAGATTTGCCAACGCCTTGTTTAAAAAGAAATAGGAGATCCCCATGGGACAAAACACTCAAGCAGTAACAGACGCATCTTTTGAATCGGATGTAATGAAATCTTCAACTCCAGTTTTAGTCGATTTTTGGGCTGAATGGTGCGGACCTTGTCGCTCACTAGGACCAAAGCTTGAAGAAATCGCAGGCGAGATGACTGGTAAAATTAAAATTGTAAAAATGAACGTTGATGAAAATCCTCAAACTCCAGGTCAGTTCGGTATTCGTGGTATTCCTGCAATGTTGTTATTTAAAGATGGCAAACAGGTGGGTGAGTTAGTTGGTAATCATCCAAAAGACAACATCACTGAGTTTTTAAAAAATCACACGTAACATTTTTTTCAAATTTTGTTCAAGAAAAGCCCGACTGAGTCGGGCTTTTCTATTTGATCGTACCTCTTTGATACATGAAAAATATTCTTTAAGTTGAAGTTTGTTTTGTCCGATAGATTTACCAACACAATAAGGGAGATTTATTATGTCATCAGATGTAGCAGCATTGTTAGGTATGGTTACGGTAACTCACAAATTAACTAAAGAAGAAAAAATGATCGACGTTAGAGGTTTTGACGTATTAGGTTTCTTTTTTCCGTTCTTAAGATATTTATTTGCAGGTCAATTAAGTAATGCAGCAATTGCATTCGTGGTTTCTTGTACTTTAATAGGCTATCCGATTTGTGCTTGGTACACAGGCTTTAACTTTAAAAAGAAAAACTTCGAACACCACATTCAAAATGGTTGGGAAATTAAAAAAGAAGTTCAGCCTCAGTCTAGAGCCGCTTAATTACTTAAAAAGATAAAATTAAAAAATTGGAAAATATGAAAAATTTAATTCTAATATTGTTACCGTTGAGTCTATTTTCTTGTGCGTCGATGAATGCTGAATATTCAACTTTACCTTATGATAAAACAATTCATGTGGCGATGGCTCTTGGCAAAACGCCTCAAGAAGTGGTAAAAAAAGCAGGTCAACCATTATCAGCTGGCTGGAGAAATCAAGATATTGGCGGCAAAAATGAGTATTATTTGGTTTACCCTATTTCAAATGACAAAAAGATAAAATACACAGACTTAATGATCTCAGGTGACAGGATGGAATGTGCTTACTTCCTCTTTTTTAGAGATAAAAACTACAAATTCATAGAAGAGCCAGGTAATTCGGGGAATGTTTATAGAGACTCATGCGCTAAAATAAAAGATCGTGGTGAATTTTTGTTGGACGAGAGTTTCATTAAAGATTCTTTACCAAAACAAGCAAAAAAGTAGCAAGGTGAAGTATGTTTAAACTATTTTTACTTTTGCTACTTAGCTCAATAAATTTGTTTGCTCAAGAAGGATTTAAGAATGCCAAATGGGGAGAAAAATCAGCTTCAGTTATGAAAAAACTCGGTAAGAGTGGTTATTCTTGCCTATTGGGAGCTACAGCTCTGACTCATACAGCTAAGTTCAATCAAAACTTCAAAGGATTAACATTAAGCAGTAATAACCTGTGCAAAAACCCAGGGGCTTATTCTAAACCCGAAAGTTATATGAATGACTGTTTGATCAATACTAATTTGAAACTGAAAGATACAAAAGACGGGTGCGCTCTTTTTTTTGAAGACCGTTTTATAGCTTTTTGGCAGAGTCTTAGCCCTGAAAAAGTGGATCTAGCTGAAGCCGAACTTATTTTAGTAAAAAAATACGGAGAATCAGAAATAGTTACGAAAAAGCATCAAACAACAACAGTTAATGTTGACTCTTGGGACTTAGAAAAAACAACTATTTACAAGGCAAGAGATATGGGAGATCTGCAGCTCTTTTACTTTAGTAAAGAAGAAAACGATAAAATTGCAGCAGCTTACGAAAAGGAATATGCAAAATTGAAAAATAAAGCTGAAAAGGAATTAGACAAAAAGAAAAAGGAAACGGCAAATAATTTTTAAACTGGTATACTTAATTGCGCACGATTCATCTTGAGTGTCTAGAATTACAATAGTATTTTTAAAAATTGAAATGCAGTTCTCAAAATCAGCTATTTGCAGACCATCCTCAAAAATTTTTTAGTTCGCACTTGTCCGATTTTCGGCTGGTACTTCTGATTTGCGTACGCAAATCAGAAGTCAGTAAGGAATGAAGGGCATTTTAAATACGAAAAGCTTATAGACGCACAAGCCGATACAGTCTTTCTTGAGTTAACTAAGCGCAATTAAGTGTGCCAGTTTTAATTCAAAGGAATAAGGCTTTACTCTTCAATTAAAGTTTTAACTTTATATTTAGCACGAGACACACAAGTGGTTTCTACGCCTTCTTTTGAGCATTCCATTTTGCCGCAGTTATGCGAAATGATGATATTGCCTTTGTTAGACTCTTTAAATTCAGCACGCCATTCGTTGCAGGCTTTTTTCCAGTTCAATTCAGCTGTTTTTTTTAGCGGAGCTTTGTCGCCAGAGATGTCGTCACTGCCTTCGTGAATTTCATATTTTTTCTTGAGCGGAGTGGCTGCCGCAGGTTTAG